>JABSOH010000082.1 GCA_013216065.1 Alphaproteobacteria bacterium | reverse complement strand
TGACTTCCATACCCTTGAAGTCTTCTACGCGGCTGGACTACGCTCGCTGGGTTTAACTTGGTCACGACATAACCGCTTTGGCTTCGGCGTGCCATTTGCTTATCCCGCCACGCCAGATTTTGGTGGTAGCCTCAGTGATTTGGGCAAAGTACTGGTGCAGGCATGCGATACGCTCGGCATCATGCTCGATGTCTCGCACTTGAATGAAAAAGGCTTCGATGACCTCGCACGCCTCAGCCACAAGCCAATTGTCGCCACCCACTCCAACTCACACGCCCTGACCCCACACGCGCGCAACCTCACCGATCGCCAACTCGACATTATCCGCGATAGCGATGGACTGGTCGGACTGAATTTCGCCACCGCCATGTTGCGCCCCGATGGCTGCATGAACCCAAAAACCGATTTTGACCCCGTGCTGCGGCATCTAGACTATCTACTCGAGTATCTCGGCGAGGATCGGGTTGGCTTTGGTTCTGATTTTGACGGCACAACAATCCCCAACGTGATTGGTGACTGCGCCGGAGTATTGCATCTAAGCGATATTTTGCTGCAACACGGTATCGGGGGAACTTTATTGCTAAAGCTCTATCATCAGAACTGGCTACGGATTTTGCGACACGCCTGGCACGAGGCCTAACTAGTCGTAGAGATGCTGTCTGGCCGGAAAAGTCCGCGCCCGAACTTCATCAGCATAGCTAGCTACCGCATCCTCAATTGCATCGCCCAAATCACCGTAAACCTTAACAAATTTCGGCGGGTGCGGGTTTAACCCTAACAAATCCTCTAGCACCAGGATTTGCCCATCGCACGCCGCCGAGGCACCAATCCCAATGGTCGGAATCGCCACCCGATCAGTGATTTCTCGCGCCAATGGCTCGACCATGCCCTCCAAGACTAAGGCAAACGCTCCGGCTGCGCTGACCACCTCGGCATCGGCATGAAGACCCGCCCAACTGTCACGATCACGACCCTGAGTCCGATAGCCCCCCATAGTCAAAATATTTTGCGGGGTCAAACCGATATGCGCCATTACAGGCACACCACGCTCGACAAGGAACTTGATGGTTTCGGCCATGCGCACGCCGCCGCCTTCGAGCTTAACTGCGCCGCACCTAGTCTGCTTCATGACCTGTACCGCACTGCGAAAAGCGCACTCTGGGCTTTCCTCGTAGCTGCCAAAGGGTAAATCCACCACCACCAGCACACGCGTGGTACCACGCACCACCGCCTTTGCGTGCATGATCATCAAATCAAGCGGAACGCTTAAAGTGTTCTCCATGCCGTACATCACTATGCCGAGACTATCACCCACCAGAACCAGATCGACATGACGATCAACAATAGCGGCGGTATGGGCATGATACGAAGTCAATGCAACAATCGGCGTTTTGCCTTTACGGCGTTGAATTTGCGGGGCAGTAATACGTTGTGTATTCATGACTCTATCCAAGGAATAATTCAGCTTGATCGATCAGTAACACCGTCCCGAAGCGTACTGCAAGTAGCAGTACGGCACATTTCGTCATTGGGCTAATCTCTTCGAGTGTATCAGCATCGCGAACATCCACCGAGGCCACCTGCGCTAACGGCTCGCGCGCAAGGAAAGCCCGCACTGCCTCTTCAAACCGATCAGGATCGGATAAGGTCGAGACCTTGGCGTATTCTAATGCCTTGGGAATAATCACCGCCGCCGCTCGCTCGCTTGCACTCAAACGCTGATTGCGCGACGACATCGCGAGCCCATCGGGCTCACGGACCGTCGGTAGAGCAATAATCTCGGTGGGCATAAATAAATCTGCTACTAGCCTGCGGATACTCTGCAATTGCTGATAGTCTTTCAGCCCAAAATACGCGCGGTCAGCTTGGATCAAGTTGAGGAACTTGGTCACCACAGTCGCGACACCGCGAAAATGTCCGGGGCGGATAGCACCAAGCAGCATATCGGATATTCCCGCAACTTCGACACAGGTGCTGCTACCCAGCGGGTAAATCATGTCGGCCGTCGGGCAGAACACAACATCGGCAAGCCCATGCAATGCCTCCAGATCGCGTGCCAAATCGCGCGGATAGCATTCAAAATCCTCGGTTTCGCCAAATTGCGTCGGATTGACAAAAATCGATACTACCACCAGCGCATTTTCAGCCCGCGCCCGCCGCACCAATTGTAGATGCCCGGCATGTAAACTGCCCATGGTCGGCACAAAACCCAACGTCAAACCCGCAGCTAATCTACGCCGATAGTCGCGCCACTCTGCAAGCGTATGATAAGTCTGCATGAATCGCACTTACTGGAGATTTTCGACGAATGGGCGCAGATATAGATCAGGACGAATGCTCATGAGGTGGCGCGAAACAAACTGGTATAGCCCTGAATTCGCACCATGAAACTGTACCGGCAGCACATCGCACCCGCTAGTGTTGATCAGCTTCCCAGTTACGGATTTCCAATCCTCGTTCTCAACCGCCAAGCACCTCCGATGCGCCCACAACACCGCGCCCACCAGAAAAATCTCTACAACGTATCCACTACGCACATACTGTAAAGCCGCACGACCCGATGTAACATTCTTCCACGTTGCCTCACGCCGAGGATCAAAGTTGATCGGCAAGATGTTCGGTTTCAGGCTAGGTTCAGGGCACAAGATTCCGATGGCAATAACCCGAAAGTCTTCATCCAATCGCAAATCTAACCAAGCCAGTAATATCCCATTGAGAATCCCATAAGGACGATTCGCCACCACCAACAACCCGCGTCCCTCGTAGCATTGCAGCAAAGACATGGCCGGATTAACGCACAAAAAGATCGGAGTTTCGTGTTCAGCAGACATGGTATAGTCGGCATATCTCGGACAGGTGCAAGTATAGCACATGTTGGCGAAAACTTCATGTCAAAGCAGCGGCGACTTAAAGGTCTTGCCGATTATTAAATTTGATATATTGAAGATTCTTTTTAAGAAGCAGATTATTAGACCTGTTGCAAAGCCATTGGTGTAGTTCTGTTTGTGGTTCCCTGCAACAGGCAGAGATCTAAATCATCCAATCTTTGTGTGCAAGCATGAATTTCGTTATGTGCACAGTGGAAATTTTCAGGGAGATGATGCAGAACTTGTGCCCTGCGTAGAAGCGGTCATCGAGGCACAAGATCCGCTTAGGTCGTTCATGCGGTGACCGCGTCGATAAAACTGCCGGTTGTCTTTGGCTATGCCCCACCCCACGTGGCCCGGTAGGCGCGGTTCCAGCAATCCTCATACTTTCTCTGATCTGTCGTGTCTGCGATGTGATGCTACCTGTGTCACGTGATATCCTCCCTTTTACAAGAATCTCATTTTTCTCATCTCGTGACTACAATATCTAATACCGATACAGCTTTTTCGTGCGGGTCAATACCTTCAAAAAAGAAGCCGCCATCCCCGAACGGTCGCTAGAGAACATATTCAATCACTTCTATAGCGACCCTGTAGCGACTGCTCCCAAAGGCAAAAACAGAAACACCTGTCACACCGGGCTTGACCTGTCGATTGTTAAGCAAATTTATCGAAGGCTACAAAATGGCACAATTTCCGCCAGCAATCGCGCTTGCCCCCGCAAATCGGCGCAGTATTCACCATTGTACAGCCTGTGCTGTCTCACCCCGATCACTAAGGAGACCTTAGGACGGCAAAGCACCGGCGTACCCCACAAGCCCAAGCCACAACACCCAATACCACCATGGCAAGCCTCCTCCTGTAGCGCCTTTGGTAAGCTTGCGGCTTGGTTTTGACCATAATCTCATGATAGACTTCATTGCAGACACTCGCGCCTTCTTGTGCATTGGGCCGCAGGGATCAAGCGTAGCGCCAAACGCTAAAACCTCTACCATAACTAGCATAAACCAACCTAACCATGGCTGAAACTGACAAATGGCTAAAGCACTGTTTCAGCTACCGTATTCTCGAAGCCGAAAGCCAGTAGCTGCATGCATTGCTGGTCAACACTGACCTGCCTCAGCGACACTATGCCTTCGATGGGCAGGGCAGAGACTGCACAGTAGTAGTGTGCTTGGGGGCAGCCCGATGCTCCTAACCCGTATCACGCTGATGAGCAGCGGCGGCGGCTCCAATAGTTTATTGCTGCACGCACTGTGTTCACATCTGCTGCTGCATAATACTTTGTCTCCGTCCGATGACGTGGCAATTATTCTGCTACATACCACCAATCACCGATCTGGCTGACAATACGTTCATCGCCCTTGGCCTATTGGCCACTTAGGCTCAGGACCTATAAAGGGAGGTTCTGCAAGCTGGTGATTGATGATCCACTTGTGAAGAAGGAGAATGAGCGATTTATATTGGTTAACAAACTCACCATCAAACAGGATCCAACCTTGCTTTCCGCTGTCACGCGGTGTGCCTCGCGTGGATGATTATTAGCGGGATGTTCTGAAACGCGGTCTGCAATGGCGCGATGCGCCCAAAGAATATGGCCCGCGTAAGACGCTTTATAATCGCTTTGCGCGATGAAGGGTGTTTGACAAAATATTCATCGTCCTTGTTGGATCTGAAAATATTCCGGAACAACTGCTGATAGACGCAACGCGCCTTTAAAGCCCATCGCACAGCGGCATCGCTCCTTAAAAAAGGGATGGGCTGTCGGTCGAACCGAAGGCGGTCTGAACTCGAAACTTCATGCTGTCTGTGATGGCTTTGGTCGTCCGGTTATGATGTTTTTATCTGAAGGAGTAATTATAAAGGAGTTGAAATTCTTTTGGATACATTGCCATACGCCAAATACCTATTGGCTAATCGCAGCTATGATGCTGACTGGTTCAGGGACGCTCTGCGAGACATAAGGTATAGAGCCCCGCCAAAGAAGAACTGCAAAACTCTCGTTCCCTACGATAAAACCCTCTATAAACAACGACACAAAGTCGGAAATATGTTCGCGAAACTCAAAGACTGGAGACGTATCGCAACCAGATATGACAGATGCGCTCATACCTTCTTCTCTGCAATCCAAATTGCAGCCATCGTCATAGGGTATGTTTAATGAGTCCTGAGCCTAAATTCTATCCACCTCCAGCGCACGCCTAGCCCCATCTCATGCATCCTTGCCAGGGTTAGACATGCCGCATGCAATGCTCCCGCCGGAAACAGTATAAAACCATCGCTGAGGACTGGTTGTGTAGCGCACAATGGCTGTCGTGTCTGGGATTATCCCCGCACTTGCCACACGAACCGTGGCAGCAACATACTGCAACGCTGTCGTGCCAACCAAGCTCAAGAATTTTTCCGACGATACCGTTTGGCAACGCTAGGTCTGCAAAACCCTTGAGGACTGCATCGCACAGCTAAGCAAGGTAACGATTGAGACCCGCTAGAATCGCCTTCAACGACGCCACCGTGGTATCGCGGTCGCGCCCAACCCCAAGGTGGGTTTGGCCTTCAATATCAAGCACAATATAGGAAACTGCTTCGGCATCCGAGCCTGCGCTAATGGCGTGTTCGGAAAAGTCGCTGATGCTGATCGACTTATGCCAATGGTTCTGCAAAGCCTGCACAAAACCCTCAAGCGGCCCCGTACCTTCGCCCTGTACCTCGATGGGTGTATCGCGATAAATCAAATCGGCGGTAATCCGGCGTCGGGGATCAGGGGTACCAGTCATGCTTGGTTGAGCGCGATGCAGCACAAAATGTACCGGGGCCTGCACCATAAAGCACCGCTCAAAAGTCTCAAGAATCGCCGCGCTACTGATCTCGGTTTCCGATCGATCCGTCACCCGCTGCACCACGCGCGACAAGGCACTCTGAAACGCTCGGGGCAAGTGATACCCGTAATCTGCTTCGAGTACAAAGCTAACTCCGCCCTTACCGGACTGACTGTTGATTCGGATCACCGCTTCGTAGGAACTGTTCAAATCTTCGGGGTTGATTGGTAGATACGGAATATCCCACACGGCCTGATTGCTGTCGCGGTGCTTAGCAAGAGACTTCTTAATCGCGTCCTGGTGCGAACCCGAAAAAGCCGTAAATACCAATTTTCCAGCGTAAGGGTGCCGCTCGGGAACTGGCAGACGATTGCAGTATTCCACCGTACGCACAATCTCGGGCATGTCGCTAAAATTCAGACCCGGATCAATCCCATGAGTGTAGAGATTCAACGCCAAGGTTGCCAAATCGACATTCCCGGTGCGCTCACCATTGCCAAACAGCGTCCCCTCGATACGATCAGCTCCCGCCATTACCGCCATTTCAGATGCCGCAACTCCCTGTCCACGATCATTATGCGTATGCACCGATATCTCAATGGCATCGCGGCGACTGATGTGGTCACAAAACCAATTGATCTGATCAGCATAAGTATTCGCCGCTGCAACCTCAACCGTCGCAGGCAGGTTGAGGATCGTTTTCTTTTGTGCTGTCGGCTCATACACGTCCAATACCGCCTCGCAAACCTCTAAAGCATACTCCATCTCGGTTTGGGTAAAACTCTCTGGCGAGTACTGAAAACGCAACTCGGTACCATCAAGCTTTTCAGCACGGTCACGCACCATCTTGGCTCCATCAACCGCCAACTGCTTGACCGCTGCACGATCCCTGCTAAACACCCACTCGCGTTGACGCGGAGAAGTCGAATTGTACAGATGCAAAATCGCTTTCGGATACCCCGCAAGAGAGTCAAATGTGCGCTGAATCAATTCCGGGCGCACCTGCGTCAAAACCTGCACTTCCAAGTCTTCGTCCACCAACCCCTCGTCCACCAACAAACGCATAAAATCAAAATCGGTTTGCGAGGCACTCGGAAAACCCACCTCGATCTGGGTGAAGCCAATCTTACGCAACAGACCAAACATACGACGTTTGCGCTCCTTACCCATCGGCTCGATCAACGCTTGATTTCCATCGCGCAAATCGACGCTGCACCAAATCGGAGCTGCACTCAGCGCACGATCCGGCCAACTTCGCTCTGTATAGCGGAACAATTGTGGAGTTCGGTATTGCTGTATATCCATCATAACCCCTAAGGATACAAAAATAATCCGCTGTAAAGCAAAAAATCGATTATTTAATTCAAAAAACTCTGCACAATTGTCTTTGGTTACAGCTATTCTGTCCGCAAATTGCACTCCGATAATCACCCCAGCCACATGTCGAAATCCGCGTATTTTTCTCCACCTCTGTTCGGCGCACTGGATCAATTTGAACATCATGGCTGGTATTGATCACCGCATTTGTGGCCACCACCATATTGGTTGGTGTGCGCTCGGGGTTGGCCTGTTCCGTACTGCCCATCACCATATGAAGGGGGCTGAATGGTGGCCACATTCTCGCTAGCTTTGGCGGTGCAAAATCTGATGTTGAGCGTGGCACAACCTTTTGCGGGCATGGCAGTAGATTGATTTAGCGCGCTATTGGTGATTTTCGCAGGCGGGCTGATTTACGCCAGTGGTCCGTGGGTGATGGCGAATTTTGATCCCGTGGCAATCTTCCACCCAAGCGCAGGATCCCTCGTCGGGACAGCGCAGACCTGTTGTATCGGTTTTTCCGTCGTACTCGGTGCGATTTCTAAAGCCGCGCCTTTCCAGCCCACAAAGGGCTGTTCATAGGCATCCGGCACTGCGCAGGCGGTTCGTTCGGGCAATTGCTGTTTGCGCCAATCTCGCGCGGCCTCATCGACGGTTTCGGTTAGGTCGATGCCCTGCATATTCTGGCCTTGGTTACCTTAGGCGGTCTGTATCCTTGCGTTGCTGAAGGTGCTGTCAAATTTAAGGTATTTTTAGCTTTTGATAAACCAAAATTTCTAGTTTACTTTTGCCACTCTGTGTTTTTTGCATGAAGTAGAGATGAACAATGTTGCGTAATGCACAAGAAATGCTGATAGGCATAGATAGCCTTGTCTCAGAACCCGTATCAAGCTTCTGAAAGGTTGATTGATTTTAACATTCTGTGTCATCCTCTGGAAAATCTGTATAGCGACACATAAGGTCGCGAAGATTTGGGTTATGCCTTCAGGATGCTGGTTCTGCAATTTTATCTTGAGCGTTCGCACGCCAGATCACAGAACTTTAGGTTACTTTTGCAAAACAGCCTAGATAGTGTAGTCACGAGATATTGAGCCATAGCGCGATGCATCTGATGTATATAGCGGCGATGCAGAGTTTTTGGCTCCTGTTGCAGCCAACGTTTCAGGTGCAGGAAAGCGTTTTCTACGAGATTTTGTACAGGTGTTTATCGTCGGCGCGTTGA
>JABSOH010000081.1 GCA_013216065.1 Alphaproteobacteria bacterium | reverse complement strand
TGCGCCCTTGGGTATATTTCTCCAGGTCATCGGGGGATTGAAATCGCTTGAGATGACTGTTGGGGGGCGGTGCAAAATCTGCCAGCAGCGAATCTGTTTTTTCACCGCACAGCAGAGCATAGCTGCGCACTATTTGTGTATGTAGCAATTGCTCGGTGTTTTCATTCACCCCCAGCAGTTCCGCGCGGGTGTGCATGGTACGCAAGACTTGCAAGCGGCGATACAGCGTGGTGATTTTCTGCGCGATATACTGGTACTCGGCTGGCTGGCACGGGTAAAAAAAATCGTCAAAACTGGTTTCAGCAATTGCGTCGAACAACTCTGGTACCGAACTTGGCAAAAAAGCAATTACCGGAATATGCCATAAATGTTGATGCAACTTCAATCCAGAGACAAAACGGGCAATTCTGGCAGCACTTCCGGTCTCGAGGTGGATGATGACTGCGGAATAGTCCTGAATTTTGGCGTGTTTCAGCCCCTGATCAGCAGTGACCTCGGCCACTTCATGCAAACCGGCCTTCAAAGCATCACACAATGGGGCGCTGCCCCCTGATGTGCCGATCAGCAATATATTTAGGCTCATCGCCGTATCCTAACCCAAAGCCGTTAGAACGAGTTTCAGAAGATACTGCACCAAATTTTAAATCGCAAGAAATCCCCAAAACGTATAATATTTTATGTATTTAAGCACGTTTTTTCAATGTAGGTGATGGCAGAGATTTTTCAGGGAGATGTTCGAGGCGTGCGGCAATTTCTTCGGGGACAATATGCAGGAAATGTGGCAGAATCGTTGCCCATTCGTCTAAGATTTGCTGTCCCCAAGCCGAATTGGTGTGGGCGACGAATTGTTCAATCTCGGTGCGCACAACCTGTTGCCAATGTTCGTGCTTGAGCGGAAATACGGCTAGAGTTTCGCGGTTGAGCATCTGTATGGCGCGACCTTCGAGATCGAGTAAGAATGCCATTCCGCCGGTCATGCCTGCGCCAAAATTGAATCCGATGCGCCCTAGTACGGTGACCACACCGCCGGTCATATACTCGCAGCCGTGACAGCCTATGCCTTCGACCACGGTATGCGCGCCGGAATTGCGCACCGCAAAGCGTTCCCCTGCGCGTCCGGCGGCGTAGAGTGCGCCACTAGTTGCACCGTAAAGGACGGTATTGCCGATAAGGCTGTTCTCGTAGCTGATCAAATTGCTGCGTCCGCGATGGCGCACTGAGATCACGCCGCCGCTGAGTCCTTTACCGACGTAATCGTTGGCATCGCCCATGACCTCGATGCGAATACCCTCGGCGAGGAATGCGCCTAGGCTTTGCCCGGCCGTACCGCGCAAGGTGATGTGGATTTGCCCGGCTTGGAGTTTTCTGGCACCGTGACGGCGCACGATTTCGGACGAGAGGCGGGTGCCGATCGAGCGATCGGTGTTTTGGACGTTGTATTGCAGTTGCAGATTCGATGGTGTCGAGAGCGCGTCGCCAATGTCCTCAAGGATTTTCTCATCCAGCGTCGAAGGCACTTCGTTACGCGGTGGATTCAATGCGTAGGTTGCGTTGTTCGCAACCTGCAATAGCAGAGAGTTCAGATCGAGTCCGTCGAAGCGTTCGCTGCCGCTACAGATCTGGCGCAGCAAATCGGTGCGACCGATGATTTGATTGAGCTGCGTGAAGCCGAGCCATGCAAGTGTCTCTCGGACTTCTTCGGCGATGAAGCTGAACAGAGTTACGACGTCGTCGGGTTTTCCGGAGAATTTTTTGATCAGTTCTGGTTGTTGGGTGCAGATACCCACCGGGCAGGTGTTTGAGTGGCACTGCCGCACCATCAAACAGCCGAGTGCGATCAAGGCTGCGGTGCCGATTCCGTATTCCTCCGCCCCGAGTATCGCGGCAATTATGATATCGCGTCCGGTTTTAATCCCACCATCGACTCGCAAGACAACTTGCTCGCGCAGGTGGTTCATGCTGAGAACCTGATGCACCTCAGCAAGCCCCATTTCCCAAGGCATTCCGGCGTATTTGATTGAGCTTTGTGGACTCGCTCCCGTGCCGCCGCTATGGCCTGAAATCAGGATGGTGTCGGCCTTGGCTTTGGCGACTCCGGCAGCGATGGTGCCGATACCAGCTCGTGCCACGAGTTTGACACAAATCCGCGCCTTGGGGTTAATCTGCTTGAGGTCATAAACCAACTGCGCCAAATCTTCGATGGAATAGATATCGTGGTGCGGCGGCGGGCTGATCAGGGTGACGCCTTTGGTGGAATTGCGCAATTTCGCAATGATGTCCGACACCTTATGCCCCGGCAGTTGTCCTCCTTCGCCAGGCTTCGCGCCTTGAGCAATCTTTATCTCAATCTCAGCGCAATTGTTGAGGTATTCGGCGGTGACACCGAAACGCCCCGAAGCAACCTGTTTGATCAGGCTGATCGGGTTGTCGCCATTGGAGCGGATTCGGAAGCGTTCGGGGTCTTCTCCGCCTTCGCCACTGTCCGAGCGCGAGCCGATTTTGTTCATCGCAATCGCTAAGGTCTCGTGGGCAATAGGACTCAGCGCGCCAAGTGAGATTCCCGGCGCGACCATGCGTTTGCGGATATTGCTGACGGATTCGACCTCCTCGGTGCTGAGCGCGGTGTTGGGGCTGTGCAATTCGAGCAAATCGCGCAGAGCAATCGCGGGCAGATCAGCCAGAGTTTGCGCGTAATTCTGATACTCAGCGTAACTGCGTGAACGCAGCGCGGCTTGCAGTTTGCGCAAGGCAATCGGATCCCAAGCATGGGCATCACCTTGGGCGCGATAACGATAGAAATGCCCAACCTCAATCATGGGGACCGCTACGCCAAACGCTGCTTGGTGGCGTCTTAGGATCAAGGCTTCAATCTCGGGCAGACCCAGACCGCTGATCCGGGATGGTAGGGATGGGAAATAGGCGCGGGTCAGGGCGCGCGATAGCCCGAGAGCCTCGAAATTGTAGCCAGCGCGGTAGGAGTTCACGATGGAAATCCCGCTTTTTGACATGATTTTCAAAATCCCATCGTTCAGGGCTTTTTGATAATTCTTCAGGGCTTGGGCAGCACTGATATCGCCAATCAAGCCTTGCTGATGGCGATCGAGAATCTGCGCCTGTGCAAGGTAGAAATCGAGGCAGGTTGCACCAAAACTGATCAGCAGGGCGGCATAATGGGTGTCGAGGCCCTCTGAGGTGCGTACGATTAGGGCACAATAACTACGCAAGCCATGGTGCTGCAAATGACTGTGAATCGCCGAAATCGCTAGCGTCATCGGTACGGCAGCCTGAGACTCCGAGCGGTTTTCGTCGGTGAGGATCAAGATTTTTTTACCACGACGCACGATTTCTTCGGCCCGAACTTGGAGTTGTGCCAGTGTCGCAGCAAGCTGCGGGGTGTCTTGATCGGCGGGGAACAGACAGTCGAGAATCTGGTGGGTGTCCTCGGTGTATTCTTCGAGAATTTGTTTGATCTGTCCGTTGATCAGAATCGGAGATTTGAGTTCGACGAAGTTGAGTTGAGCTTCGACTTCGTCGAGGAAATTACCGATATTACAAATCCTTGTCACCAACGACATGTGACTGCGTTCGCGGATCGGATCGAGGGCCGGATTGGTGACTTGAGCAAAATTTTGCCTAAAGAAATATTGCAGGCCACGATAATCCTGACGAAACACCGCTAGTGGGCTATCATCTCCCATTGAGCCTGTAGCTTCCACACCAGTTTCTGCCATTGGCTGCAAAATCAACTCGATATCCTCCTGCGTCCAGCCTCCGGCATAGGTGGTGCGTAGCAGTCGCTCTTTCGCCAGTTCCTGTTGAGTATTTTCAAGTTCGGGTACATATTTGATGTTCTTCAAACACTCGCCGAAGGAATTCAGTTTAGCCAGCAGGTCGTTGATGGGCATATCGCGATACAATTTGCCCTCGGACAGGTTCACCGCCAGAGACTCGCCAGGCCCGAGCTGGCCCTTTTCGGCGATTTGGTCCTCGGGTAGCGGCAGCATGCCAATCTCCGAGCCGATCACCAGAAAACCATCGTTGCTGAGCGCGTAGCGTAGCGGGCGCAACCCATGCCGATCAAGCCCCGCCAGCACCCAACGCCCGCCATGGGCGCAGATACTCGCAGGGCCATCCCATGGCTCGACGATAGAGTTGGCGTAATGATAAAAATCGCGATGGGATTGCTCAAGATTGGGGTCATTTTCCCACGCTCGTGGAATCAGCAACGCCTTCACTTCGGGCAACTCGCGCTTAGTACGTAGCATCAGTTCAAAGGCCGCGTCCAGTGCCGCTGAGTCCGATGAACCGGGTTGCACCACCGGAATAATGTCTTTCATGTACGGCGAGAGCGAAGGCTCTTTGAGGCGTTCCTGATGGCTTTGAAACCAGTTGAGATTGCCACGCAGGGTGTTAATCTCACCGTTGTGCGCCAGCACCCGAAACGGTTGCGCAAGGTGCCAAGACGGGAAGGTGTTGGTCGAAAAGCGCTGGTGATAAATCGCAAAATTCGATTCGATCAGTGGGTCTTTAAGATCGAGGTAAAAGCCCGAAAGCTGCTCGGCAAGGAACAGCCCTTTGTAGATGATTGAGCGGCACGACATCGAGCAGATATAGGCCGACAATCCAGCTTTACGCAGAGCATTTTCGATTTTACGGCGGATGATGAATAGATCGACCTCGAAGTGTTTGTCGCTGACATTGCGCGCATTTTCGAGGATGATTTGCTCAATCTCAGGACGCGAAGCTAGCGCGACATTCCCCAGAATTGAAACATCCACCGGAACTTGCCGCCAGCCGTAAATACGGTGTCCAAAGTCAGAAATTTCACCTTCGATAATCTCGCGACATTTTTCCATCGCCGCAAGGTCATTGCTCGGCAGAAACACCATACCCACCGCCAGACGGCCTTCGCCTGGCTCGTGCCCAGTGGCACGGATGTGCTTTTTGAAGAACTCTTGCGGGATTTGGAAGTGAATCCCGGCGCCGTCACCCGTCTTGCCATCGGCATCCACCGCGCCTCGGTGCCAAACCGCCTTCAGCGCGCGAATCGCGCCATCGATTACCGCACGCCGGGGCTTGCCATCGACAGTTGCCACCAGACCGACACCGCAATTGTCGGTCTCGAACTCTGGATAGTACAAGCCGTGCTCAGCTAAGCGTTGCCGTTCAGCGTTTTGGCTGCTAAGGCGCTGCCGGGTATCCTGCACAGACAATTTGGTCATCATGATGATTCCTTAGATATCAAGTAGCGGACAGGCACTAGAGACACCTTCAGTACAGATGTGTTCCTCGGCGGCAAAGGGTACACGTTCGTCAAGGGTTCTGGGTTAAAATCAAGAACCCGCTCGTGCGCGTAGGACCGCTGCTGCGCCAGAACAGACAACTGCCGCAGGCTTGGTAAAAGCCGCACATTGCCTGTAGCGAAGGCGTGTGCCAACGTAAAGTCTCCCGTTTCAACTGGAGTAATATTCTGGTGCAACAGCCGTGGCGCGAGAATAGCTGCTGGATTGCTTTTGGCACTGCTCATAATGGCGAACCTGTACCTCATCGAGGGGTGCCTTGGCCGAAAACTGCATACCACCACAAACACACAACCTCCGCCATGGTTGCGGTGTGGAGGGATCCGTGACGGGTTGAGCCTCGCCGACAGGTTTTTCGGTTAGTCCCAGCGAATCGAATAATTTGTACGCGGTCACTTGCGGCAAGTCGTTCCAAATATCCAGAGCATGGTTTGGATCGATCTCGGCACAATCGGTGTAGATATGCCGCGAAAATTTTGGTTTCAGCTCGTACAAGATCACCCAGTGATACAGCTTGAAATGCACCGCTCTTGGTCTGAAAGAAAATGCTTCTGCCGCAATTCCTACAGAAATTGCACTGTCCCCATTTCGGGTTTGGCACAACCTTCAGCGCGGCTGCGCCTTTTTTTTCGAGGGTAAAATCTTTGACCCCAACCGCATAGAACGTCGCACCACCCGAACGGCAGCACAGGTGGCAATAACAGCCACACACTTTTGCTGTCTGCCCAGCGGTGAACTCTACTGCGCCGCACAGGCAAGCACAGTTCAATGCTCGGGGTTCCCTGCTACTCATGCCGTTTTAGCCTCCCGTTGTAGATCACGATGCATACTGGCGACGGCGAACCGTGCATCACGAATTGCCCACACCACTAACGATGCACCGCGCACGACATCTCCCGCTGCGTATACACCGGGGATCGAGGTGCGCCCATCGTCCACCGAAGCGCGCACCGTGCCCCAATTGGTGAGGTCAAGCGTTGGCGCTTCCAGCATTTTCTGCATGGCCTCGGCTTCAAAGCCGAGTGCGAGAATCACCATATCAGCCGCGCGAATTGCAACTTGCCCCTCGATGGCTTCGGCGCGACAGCGGTTCTGGGCATCTGGTCGCCCTAAGCGCATCTGCTGCACGCGCACACCCTCGACGCGATCCCCGATTTTGCCTAAAAATGCCTGTGGGCTTTTGAGCCAGTCAAAATGCACACCTTCCTCTTCGGCATTGCGCACCTCACGCGGCGAGCCTGGCATGTTAAGACGGTCACGACGATACAGACAGGTCACCGACGCGGCATCTTGGCGAATGCTGGTGCGCACACAATCCATCGCGGTATCACCGCCGCCGACCACCACGACATGCTTGCCCGTGACATCAAAACGTGTGTGCGTTGCAGTATCAAGATCATCGCCCAAGCACAGATGGTTATGCGCAGTGAGAAAGTCTAGCGCAAGCTCAATTCCTTTGAGCGTCATCCCCGGAGCTTTGAGATCACGGGATTTATAGACTCCGTTGGCGATCAGAACCGAATCGTGTTTGGCGCACAGTGTCTCAAAGCTAATGTCGCGCCCAACGTCGGTGTTCAAATGAAACTGCACCCCGCTTTGTTGCAGGTGAATGGTGCGACGCTTAACGACTTCTTTTTCGAGCTTGAAATTTGGAATGCCATAGATCAACAACCCCCCAACGCGATCATAGCGATCATATACATGTACTTGATAGCCGAGTTTGCGCAACTCTTCTGCCGCCGCCATCCCCGCCGGTCCTGCGCCAATGATTCCCACCGACTCAGGGCGTTCGGTACCCGGTACCACGGGTTTGATCAAATCGTTCTTCCAAGCTTCCTCGGTGATATGCTTCTCAATCACGCCGATGGTCACCGCACTGTGATCAGAAATCTCAAGCACGCAGTCGACTTCGCACAAACGATCCTGCGGACAAATCCGGCCGCAAATTTCCGGGAAGTTATTGGTACTCGCCGAAAGTTGGTAGGCTTCTTCCATGCGATCCTCAGCCGCAAGCTTCAGCCAATCCGGAATATTGTTCTGCAATGGACATCCGACTTGACAAAACGGCACTCCGCATTGCGAACAACGGCCTGCTTGCTTGGCGGCTTGCTTGAGAGGGAACGGCGCATAGAGTTCCTCAAAATTCTCTATACGCCGCTCCGGAGTTTGCTTGGCGGGCATCTGTGCTGGTGTATCGACAAATTGTAACATCTTACTCATCGTTGTCTCCTCATGCCCAAATTCGAGCCGAATCGCGTGATTTTTGGGTGTTGTGCTGGTATCGTCTCAAGCTCTTATGCAGTCTTTGAAATCTGCTGCAAAACTCAAAGAGAGTAAAAATCGATATAGTTCTCAAATGTTAAATATATTTTGATTTATACGTGTATTCGGACTTTAATCTATGCACAATAATCCGCAACTAAGCAAGCGTCTTGATATATAGTTGTTTTATGTTTACTAAATCTGCGCTTTTCCCTCCATGGTTTTTGCTTTAGACCGTCACAGCAAACATTCTCGTGCGCTTCTTTGCGCATATGCTGGTGGGGAAAATCTGATGAACGATACCCTTGCGATTCTTCTGCTCGGTTTTATCCAAGGGCTGACCGAATTTCTACCAATCAGTTCTTCAATGCATTTGGTACTGCTAGATCAGTACGTTTGGGCGCATGATCCCAGCCTTGACGTTGCGGTGCATCTCGGCAGTTTGCTCGCGGTGATGCTGGTGTTTTGGCGCAAGGTCAAACAGCTCTTAAACGGGCTACACGACCTTGGGCGGCGGCGCATTACCCCCGCCGTAAAACTCTTATTGCTGCTGATCCTCGCGACGTTACCGGTGATCATTGCAGGGCTTGCATTGGATCGTTTCGGCAGGGAATATCTGCATCACCCCACTATAATCGGCGCAACCTCGTTAGGATTTGGTGTG
>JABSOH010000080.1 GCA_013216065.1 Alphaproteobacteria bacterium | reverse complement strand
TTCCCTACGATAAAACCCTCTATAAACAACGACACAAAGTCGAAAATATGTTCGCGAAACTCAAAGACTGGAGACGTATCGCAACCAGATATGATAGATGCGCTCATACCTTTTTCTCTGCAATCCAAATTGCAGTCATCGTCATGGGGTATATTTAATGAGTCCTGAGCCTAAGCCCTGTTGGTTATTAAATTTGATACATTGAAGATTGTTTTTAAAAATCAGATTAGGCCTGTTGGATTGTCCTCACCGTTTAGCGTTAGGAGCGTATTTCTTCTTTAAGTAAAATTAATGTTATAGCTAATAATTTTTTTATGAACTGCACAAAACCCTTGATCCCAATTTCAATCTATGCGTATAAAAATAAGAATTTCACGCACAAGTTCTGCTCATGATCGACCACCAAAACTTGGTGCAACCGATCTCTGCCTGCCTGAACAATCTGGGGATGTCAGTGCGCAGGACATCGGTTCACGCTGTGAACAGTTCCGAATTGATCCGCAATATCCGTAAGCGTCACAGCCCCCTCGCTCAGCAATTTGCAGAAATAGCACACCCATGTCGGATACAACTGCACTGTGTTACACTCAGCAAGAATATAAGCGCTTTACTCAAAACCATCGAATGCGATTCGCCTCCGGGGAACTATGGAACTTGCATTCGCACACCCCTGAGGTAGAAATTCTGTATAGTCAACCCCCAAAATCCGCCCTCGCTGTGCGCTGGATCAAACGCCGCACGCCCAACCTCTAGAGCAGTTTTCGATCATGAGTTGCACACTGACCTGCGCTATCGCTCCGGTTGCTGACCCCAAAACTCTGCTGATATTGCTGCACGGCTACGGTGCGAACGGACAGGACTTGATCGGACTAGCCCCAGCGATTCAACAAAATTTTCCTGACACGACAGTGATCGCCCCAGATGCTCCGCATCCGTGCGTACAAAACCCGATGGGGCGTGAATGGTTTAGCCTCGAAGAGCTTTCTCTCCCTACAATACAGCGCGGAGTCGAAGCCGCAACCCCAGACTTGCTAAAATTTCTAGCTTCAGTAACCGCCGCCCACGATCTGGCCTACCACGATCTAATCCTGATGGGGTTTTCCCAAGGCACCATGATGGCCTTACATGCCGTGTTGCACTTGGAAGAATGTCCGCGTGCTGTGGTTGGATTCTCTGGCCTGCTCGCACATACACACCCGACACGGCGCACCGAAAACCCCTGCCCGATACATCTGATACACGGGGATCAGGATCCTGTTGTCCCAGAATCCGGCTCGCTTGAAGCCCAGCGGCAGCTTGAGTGCCTTGGATTTGTGGTGAGTTATCATTGTTGTGTTGGACTTGGACACAGCATCGATCAAAATGGATTTAATTCGGCCGTGAACTTCCTGCGCCGCGCCCTCTAAGACTGCAAACGTCTTCTAGTTGCTCTATCTGAAGTAGAATGGGTTCTGCTCGTTAAAGTCCCACTGCGCGTCGTCCAAGACGAAACCGCCCAAGACCTGTAACCCGGCAACCGATTGTTCGGTTTGCTCTGGCACCGTGATCGTAAAGTGTGCGCGAACCGGCACTAGATCACCATTCCGGGACAGCGCAACCGCCTGATCAAAACTTTTACGCGCCACGACTTCGCGACGCTCACCGTCTTCGCGCAACAACACCAAAAACCACGGTGCCGTCGTCAGCGCATTGTCTTCTAGCGCAACACCTGCCTGCGCCAGAAACCGCATGTACAAATCAAGCCGCAAATTGCCGTCGCCATCCAGCGTACACTCACCGCTCAATCCGACAAAACTGACGTTATAGCGCACACCGTTCACGTCACCATGCAACGTGGAGACAAAATCAGTGTATGATGCCGCCTGTTCGATCACTTCCGCACGTGGGCAAACCAGCGGGGATTTCTGCGTGATCAGCCCATCAAACACTTCTTCGGCCTTGCTGCAACCCACTAGGGCAAACAAACCCAGCACCGCAAAGTACCGCCAGATACGGCAAGAAATAACCATCACAAATCCTTGATGCCGATGAAACCCCGCCCTAAGCTGCCGCGACTTCGAGAATGTCTTCAACCTGTTTGATCGCAGCCTCCTCGTCGATAGCACGCACGGCCGCCAATTCACGGCTAAAGCGCTCAAGAGCCGCTCTATAAAGCTGGCGCTCACTAAACGATTGCTCGGCTGCACTGCTGCGACGGAACAAATCACGCACTACCTCGGCCACCGCCACCGGATCGCCGGAATTGATCTTGGATTCGTATTCCTGCGCGCGCCGCGACCACATTTTTCGCCCAACACGCTTCTTCTTCGATAGAGCGTCCAGCGCAGATTGCATCTCGATCGTACTGCTGACCGGACGCAGCCCCATATCATTGATCTTCTGAATCGGTAGACGCACACTAAGACGCTCCTGCATGAAGGTGATTTTCAACAGCGACAAAGATTGCCCTCCGACACTGACCTCTTCAACCCCCTCAACCTGACCAACACCATGGGTTGGATAAACCACGTAATTGCCCTCGGGGAAATCTTCCGCGCGGTACTTCCTCCCCACCTTGACCACCGGAACACGGCGTGGCGCGGCAACAGGCTTGTCCTTGCCAGATCCTGCAAGACCAGCGCCATCAATGTCCTCGTCAACATCGTGGACCTCGTCGTCATTGATGTCCGCACCAACACTCCCAGTTGGATCGGCAACCAATCCGCCTTTGATCACTTCCAATTCGTCATCCATAGAATATGCTCCTGATCTTCTCGGTTAGGTGATAAATTCTCACAAATGCACTCTCCACAGTGCGGCACTTACCCCCCAAGCACAACAACACCATGAGCAGCTGAATCTGCCGCAATGGAACTGTAAATGCGAGATTTTTGCGCTACGAAGAGCAACCAACAGTCCGAGCCTATCACAAAATCGCGTACAGGCAAAGAGCGCGGACACGAAGGTCGTAACCTCGTCAGCGCATAGCACCTAGGAAACCTTAGAACGGCAGCAATACATCAACGATTTCAGAACCCCAACGCGGACGTTGCAAGTCGGAAATACTGCCACGACCACCATAGACAACGCGTGCTTCAGCAATCTGCTCATATTTGATCGTATTTGCACTGCTGACGTCTTCGGGACGGATCACGCCTGCGACCTGCAGTTCGCGCACCTCGAAATTGATGCTGGTTTCTTGACGCCCGTGAATCACCAAATTGCCATTCGGTAAAATCTGCGTCACCACCGCAGCAACTTTCAGATTGATGGTCTCTTTACGCTCAATCGAGCCAGCACCGCTGATATTGCGATCCGAACTGGTGTTCAACAAACTCGCCCCAGTCACTGCACCAGGCAGAAATTTGCTGAGGTTACTCTCGAGGCCCAAAACGTTATTCAGCGCCGATACCGAACTATCATCACGCTTTTGCGTGCTTTTGTTGTTGAGCTTGGCCTCATCGGCAATATTGATCACCACCGTGATGACATCGCCGATCTCCGAAGCCCGCAAGTCTTTGAAAAACGCTCGGCTACCCTGGCGCCACAGCGAATTCGAACGCATCTCAACAATTTTCGGCTTCGGCATCGGCATCGAAATGGGACGATAGCCCCGACGATGAGTCGGATTTTCAAGCGGTCCCACAGCCACATCATTACCCACACGCATAAACCGCTCGACGGCATTGCACCCCATTACAGCCAAGCCCGCCATCAACAATATAGCTGCCTTATATGAAGCCATGCGCCGCATCGGCCGAAAAAAATGAACAAAATCCCGCTTGATCTGAGTTGGCATCACAAAAAATCCTAACTACGAAAACAAAATACACACCGCCACTCAGGATCGTGGCCAATTCCCCTGCGCCAACGGACTTGCAAACAACGCCGAAACTTCATCACTGCCCGTAACCACGCTATTGATGATCCGATTGCTCTTCAGATTCTTGACCTGCACCACCTGCCCCATACTGCCACCGGACATCGCCATCCCCTTGGTGACCAAAGTCAAATTCTTCATCGCGTACACCACCAAGACCAAATCACGCCGTTTGACCAGCAGAGGCTCTTGCAGATACTGCATTGCAATTGGTGCGTCTGCACGTAGCAAACGCTTCGGCGATTTGCCAACAATTTTCGCAACATCAGTCTGCACATTTGGCGAGACCTTGTCCTTACGCATGTCAACAAAATGCAAATCGCGCTGGCTGATCCTTTCCTCTGGCGCAATGCTGTGCAACGGCACAGGCACTGCGATCATGGCAAGAAATTCCCCCCGAACCCGGACATTGTTGCCACCATCATGCAGCACCACATCGGCTTGAAAACGATCTACCAATGGATCGTAGTACAAATTTGCGACTTGCACATTCAGCACGACATTAGCTGGGACAAAATATTGCTGGGGCAAATTTTCGATCTGCACCACCCATCTTTGCTCCGAGCGAGGCTTGATACGCGCACGATCCATCAGGGCATTCAGCACAGCTGCTTCGACGAGTTCGACGGCAACACCCGTGGCTACGCGGCGCACCGTGGCCTCGATAAAGTTAGCACGGGGTTCCCAATCTAGCTTGAAGCTCCGCGCGATTTGACGCAAGGTTTTGCTATTGAACACTAGGGCCTTGCCTAGCTTTGGTGCTGGGGCAATCACATGATCGGCACCATGCGTCACCGAGGTGAAGATATCGCCTAAAGTAACGTAATCAGCCTCGACTCCAATCACCGAGTTCAACTGCACCGACTGCGCCAAACTAAGCGTAGGCAACACAACAAACAAACCCGCGACCAACAGCATCAACACATGCCGCGCGCAACACGACGGCAACAACTGGCCTTTCTGATGCAGCGAAACAGGGGGAGCAATCATCACGCAAATCCCGGAGTCTTAACGAATTTTAGAGACCACAGACATCATCTGATCCGAGGTTTCGATGACCTTCGAATTCATCTCGTACGCCCGCTGAGCGGTAATCAGGTTGGTGATCTCCTCGACGACATTAACATTGGAGCTTTCGAGAAAGCCCTGTTGCAACTGACCGTAGCCCGCCGCACTGGCATTCCCCACCTGCGGTCCACCCGAAGCGGCGGTTTGCATCAAGAGGTTATCACCAACCGCGCGCAACCCGGCTTCGTTGGTGAAGGTGGCAAGCTGGATTTGCCCAACATTATTCAGATCGGTCTGACCATCAACTGTCGCCAAAACCTGCCCACTGGAGTTGATGGTGACGCTGACGGTACCCGCAGGAACGGTGATCCCCGGCTGTACCGTGTAACCATCCACCGTCACGATATGCCCTTGGCTGGAAAGCTGGAACGAACCGCTACGGGTGTAAGCGGTTTCCCCGGTGGGTAGGGCAACCTGAAAATATCCGATGCCGTTGATGGCGACATCGAGACTGTTTTTGGTCTGAGTCATATTGCCCAACTCGGCGATACGATACACCCCGGCAGCCTTGACTCCAAGACCCACCTGCACCCCTACCGGCACCCGAGTGCCTTGATCGGAGGAGTCGGCACCAACTTGACGATAGTTCTGGTATAATAAATCCTGAAATTCCACCCGACGACGTTTAAAGCCCGTGGTGTTCATGTTGGCAATGTTGTGCGAGATGACCTCAACATTAAGCTGCTGAGCCAACATTCCGGTAGCACCGATACTAAGCGAACGCATTGTGAAACTCCTAAATAAACTTCAATAAATTAACCCGATAAAAATTCAAAACTCCCAGCCACATTCAAGTGCAGCCCCCAAAGGTTAAACTCTCGTATAGGCTTCAATCATCTTCCTCACTCGACCATCTTCCTTCTGCACTGCCCTGGACACACTCTGATAGCCGCGTAGCACGGTCATCATTTCCGTCACCTCAGCGATGGCTCGCACATTCGATGCCTCAAGCATTCCTTGCAAAACGTAAGGTTTTTCCATCTCGATCGGATCCGCAGCAGCAACGTACATATTACCGTAGGTCTTTTTGAGCATCGAATTGTCTTCAAAACGCACCACGCGCAGACGGTCAATGTTTTGTTCGTTGGCGGTGATCGAGCCGTCTTTGTTGATCAAAATTTGTGCGGTACCCGGCGGAATCACAATCGTAGCACCCTGACCTTGCACCAGATTTCCTGCCGAAGTAACCAATTGCCGATCCGCATCCAACTGCAAGCGCCCCGCCCGAGTGTAGCGGGTGCCCTGTGGGGTCGAAACCACTAAAAAGCCGTCATGCCCCAAGGCCACATCAAACTGATTCGCCGTCGGAATCATCGCACCTTCGCGAAAATCAGTGTATGTGCCTTGAATCGTGGCGTAAAATTCGCGATGCCCAAGCTGCGTTTTCGCCAGTACATCACAAAACACCGCCTTGTCGGCTTTGTAGCCCGGGGTATTCATGTTGGCGATATTGTTCGACACCACTTCCAAGCGGCGATGTAACGCACGCTGCGACGAAACAAGTATATAGGCAGTGTTTTCCATATTTTCGCCGTGTTACTGATCGTATATTGATTGCAAACTGTAGCTTTAACACGTTGGCTAGTAGTCTAGCAAAATCAATGCCACAATTTAGCACACTGGCCGACGCCTCAACCAACGCCCATCGTGCACGAGGTCATGCGTGGCGCGACCGTACGACTGACTACCCGGTATTGCTTAAAGATGATAAGAACAATGGAAAAAAGTTCATTAGTCACACTTCAAGGGCAGATTTTCAGACAAAATCAAATTGGACGTTTGAGAAATTTTCCTGTACAAAACGTCTTAGCATTGCATCGGACATTGGGTTCAGATCCTTAGCGTGCGTATGGATACTACGGAGTAAGGCGCGTGATGGGTACAGGTAAGCAATACACATGCCGAACGCTTGCGCGTGTCCGTATGAAACCGTGAAAATTTAAGGAGGGCTTTTGGTGTGAAACCTCGAGGTCGAGTTCAAAAGTACTTTCAAAAAAACAAATTTCATCTATGCTTTTTGACGTTGGCCTCTCGCCAAACATTATGAAGAACATTATGACGAATTGCGCATGACCGATACTGAACTGAATTCTCCGGCGCCCACCAAAAAAGACCGGAACAAATTGCTTCCCATAGTACTGCTGTTTTTACTTCTGCTCGGCAGCGGCGGATACCTTCTCTATATGTATCCATCTCTGATCGGGCTTTCTTCCTCGACAACTGCATCCTCAAGCAGTTCCGAAGACAGAGAAGCGACCAGTGCAGAGGCTTTTGATAAAATTATCCCCCTTGAGGAAATTATCATCAATATCCGTGATCGTGGTTTTCAGCGTCTGTTCAAGCTCTCGATTGCTCTTGAATTGCTCAACTCTCAAGATTACCCTGAGGTTAAGAAAAATCTTCCAGTACTGCTCGATAGTTTTCAAAGCCATCTTCGCGGACTGCGGATCGTTGAGATCGAGGGCAGTCGTGCTATTTATCGAATCAAGGAAGAACTGATCGCGAGAGCGAACATTGTTCTGCATCCGATCCGCATCAAAAATATTCTATTTTCGGAATTGCTTGTCCAGTAGGCAACCATTGTGCTCTTCGATGCTTGGTCACTCGAAGATTGAGACTTTGGCCGCAAGATATGATAGGGGTCTGGCGCAGAGTATGAGAAGACCCCAGTCAAAATCATGCACAATCCGGGGAGGTGCTTTGGTGAACGTGCTGCCACAGGAATTTGGAGTCACGCAAAGACGGTCAAAAAACTGATAGTAAATTGCTGAGTAAGGGAACCCGTCAAAGACCGGGAACAAGCACGAAAGATAACGTATGAGTGACGAATCAGACCGTATTCTCGACCAGGGTCAAATTGATCAGATTCTGGGTTTCGAGGAGAATGATGCAGACGATGAGAGTAAGAGCGGCATTGAAGCCATTCTCGACTCGGGTATGGTGTCCTATGAGCGCCTGCCAATGCTGGAAATCGTTTGTGATCGCCTGCTGCGTTTGCTCTCGACCAGCGTGCGGAATTTCACTTCTGACAATGCGGAGATCACACTGGATAGCATCACCTCGATCCGTTTTGGTGACTATCTGAACTCGATTCCTCTGCCGGCCATGCTCAACGTCTTCAAAGCCGAAGACTGGGACAATTTCGGCCTACTGGTCGTCGATAGCCAACTCGTCTATTCTGTCGTCGATGTGCTACTTGGCGGACGGCGCGGCAGTTCTGCCATTCGTATTGAGGGTCGCCCGTACACCACCATTGAGCGCAGCCTGCTCGAACGCTTTGTCAATATCGTGCTGCGTGACCTTTCCAGTGC
>JABSOH010000079.1 GCA_013216065.1 Alphaproteobacteria bacterium | reverse complement strand
GGCATTGACTTTACCCTTCCCGCACGGCGTGTGGTTCGTTCATTGGAGCAGATCATGGAACGGCGAGGCAAGTCCGCGATGTTGATAATGGGCCTGAGTATATCTGCTTGATACTCACAAGCTGGGCAGAAAATCATCGGGTGCTCCATCTAACCAGGAAAGCCGCAGTAGAATGCATACAAGACTACAACACAAACGAGAGATTATTTGTAGGGAATGCGGTGGTGCGGGAGGACACCTCCCCGCACCAATATTTCGCCCCTCGATTGACGGGAAAGGAAAGCGATGCCGATGAGCCAGGGCAGGTGATGAGCTTGCTGGAGGTTAATCACGATGAAAAAATGTACCAGATGGTGCGAGGTGAACCGGTCAATGTCTCCAGTCTGACCAGAGGTGCTGAAAGAACCTGCCAGTTGCTAGGTATTTCACCCCACGCCTGGCAGGAAGCCTGTCGGGTCATGGGCCGACGCGCTGGCTTCAACGTGTATTGCCTCAATGGATGCCAAGGGGCAAGCGGGTGCGCAATCCGGGCAGCTATCTCAGGGGTATGACGGCAGGGCAAGCTCGATCTCGCTAAAACCCTGCACGGCCTCTGTCATCAACTCAGGCAGTGTTAAACTGCATCATGCGTTTGTGTTCAGCATGTAGGAGCCAATCTCGGCGCGTAATTCCTCACGGGCGTATCGTTGTGAGCCAAAGCCACCGGACAGGTCACGCTTGAGGCGCGTCTTGTGACCCGTGGCGTAACCAAGTTCATGCAGGGCGGTGCTGTAGTAGGCTTCCCTGCTGATGAACTGGCCTTTCGGCGGCAGATGGCTCCAGACCCTCGATCTGTTCGGCATTGAACACCATGGCATAAAACACTCGTGGCCGTTCCAGTTGTCGCGTGCGGTCCTGACCTTCGGCATCCTTCCTGACTTCACCGGTGGCTTCATCGATCACTTTCTCCCTGACGTTCCACTGCCAATACTCGATCATGGTGGACTTTTGACCCTTGCGGACCCTGGGCACCGGCTTCAGCCGCCTGTTTGTAGGTCATCCAGCGTGGATCACTATAGCCCTGCATCTCCAGCCAGAGGGTGTTGAACCTGCGATAGGCTTTGCCGGAAGTCGGGTTCATCGCTTCATCACGAAACGCCACGGCTTCTGCCACGGGGCGGTGCCAGCCTCAAGCCGGTCGATGATGATCCGGGCCGCAATGTCCTCAGCGTAGTTTTTGTAGCTAGCCATGATGCACCTCGCGATCGAAGATGCTGGCCAAAGCGTCATCGGCATCAAGGGCGGTTTCTTCAAAAGCCCCCATGTGATCGGCGACATCCGCAGCAACTGCCTGCAGCTTGTCCAGGGTGGTGGCGGACGCGTGACATTGCGCCAACGTCCATAGAGACGACTGATCATCAGACATGATGAATCTTCTCCTTTGAGTGATGTGGTCGGCGTCAATCGGGTGCATCAAGATGCGGTACAGCCGGATGTTCTTGCCAGGCGAGTTTCGCTTTCGCCGCGGGGGGGCGTCAGACGTTATCGAGGCCGCCGGGAGTTTGGTGCGGCTCTCTAAAATTGGATTGCTAAAATACAATTGCTATTCGCCAAGGATCGGCGGGCGACCGGCAACAAAAATCAGGCCTGCTCCGGACGGACCTTATTGCCGGCGCTTTCGATCAAGCGCAGGTTCATGACTTCTTCAGGAGTCAGGAGCGGCTGCCCCGTTACGCTGCCACTATCAGAAACAGACTTATCGACACCAGAGCCGCTTGTGCCGCGCTTATGCTGCACAACCGTTGTTTTACCCGTCATCTCGGATAAGGTCCGGGCCGTCTCGTAGCGGTTGGGCGCAAAGGCCACGCGGACATGACAATTACTGAAAATGCTTTCGTCCCTCCCGTACACCGCATGGAGTTGGCTGAAGTCCTGAATGACGCTACAAAACTTGATGTCATATCCGGCCATGTAGGTCAGGGCTTTCTCAAAGATTTCGAGCTTGCCAAGACTGGTGAACTCATCCATCAGCAGCAGCATCCGTTGTTTGGGGGCGGTCTCCATCCGTCCGAACCGCCTGGTGATGAGAATCTCCATCACCATCCTAATCAGTGGTTGAAGGCGATTGATGTCCGACGGTGGAATGATCAGATACAGGGTTGAGGATTCATCAGTGATCATCAGGCGGTCGATGGTAAAATCGGATGTTGCGGTGTTGGCCTGGACAATCGGGTCCTGGAAGACCTGCACGGGCAACATGGCCATGGCGATCACACCACTACGCTGTTTGTCAGCCATGCCTTTCAGTAGGCCGCCTTATTATGTACCAGCGTATCTATAGCCTCATTGTCATGGTCAAATTCCATCATCTCCTGGCACATGGCCCTGAACATCCCGTTCTGGCCATCACAAGCAAGTGATCCTCAATATCTCCGACACCATATGGCGACCCGAGCGGATATCTTGTTGCTTTCCACGTAAGGCGCAAGCGCTGCCGTCGTTTGCCTGAAAATTTCTGCTGTGCATATACACGCTTGTACAAAAGGTTGGATGGCTCCGTCTTTTTCAACAGTGAACCGCAAACAGAACTACACCGATGACCTTTGCAGCAGGTTTAGTGTAGGGTCCAAGCTTCTTAATCCAGCGTATCACACTGGCTGCGCTACACCAAAACGAGATGCAACCCCAGATATCGTCAGCCCATTCTGCTTGCGATCCGATAAAACTTTACGGTGAAAATCTGATGAATAGGTCGTCCATATAATGTAATCAATTTATAATGGATTCTATGTACTCTCCTTTAGAAGGCAAAGAAGCTTGTTCAGAATAGCCCAACGCGATTCATCGAGTTGGAACCGGGGTCTCGCCAGAGTAGTCATAAAATCCGCGCCCGGTTTTTTTGCCGAGCCATCCCGCCGCGACATAGCGATTGAGCAAGGGGCAAGGGCGGTATTTTGGATCGGCGAGTCCCTCGTAGAGGACGTGTAGGATTGCCAGCACGGTATCAAGGCCGATATAGTCGGCAAGTTCTAGCGGACCCAGTGGATGATTTGCGCCGAGTTTCATCGCAGTGTCAATATTCTCGACGTTGCCGACCCCTTCGTACAGCGCGAGGATGGCTTCATTGATCATTGGGATCAAAATCCGGTTCACGATGAAGGCCGGGAAGTCCTCGGACATGGCAATGGTTTTATCGAGACTAACAATGAACTCCTGCGCTACGGCAAAGGTTTCATCGGAAGTTTGCAGCCCACGGATCATCTCGACCAGTTTCATTTTGGGTACTGGGTTCATAAAATGCAGGCCGATGAAGCGTTCTGGGGCGCGAATCGCTATGGCGAGACGTGTGATCGAGATCGACGAGGTATTAGATGCTACTAGAGCGTCTTTTGAAAGGTGTGCCTGAGTTGCTTTCAAGACGGCTTTTTTGGTGGTTTCGTCTTCGCTCACCGCTTCGATGAGTAATTGCGCGGGTGCAATCGTTGCTATATCTTGCGCGTACGTAATCTTGCCGAGGGCTCGATCTGCAGCTTCCTGTGTCATGCGCGCGCTTTCCACGACTCGTTTGAGGTTGCGCTGGATGATGTGCTGTGACTTTCCGAGACTCGCTGCATCCCGATCGACCAAGATCACGGACTTGTTTGCGACGGCACAAGCCTCTGCAATTCCGCGTCCCATCTGACCTGCGCCTACGATGCCGACAATGCTGATCATGCGACTATCCTTATCTATAACCCTGTACACAGAATAGAACTAATCTAGTGCAGCTTCAAGTTCGGGTAAGGCATCAAACAAATCGATCACAAGGCCGTAGTCGGCAACTTGAAAAATCGGCGCGTCTTCGTCCTTGTTGATCGCAACGATGAATTTCGAGTCCTTCATCCCAGCAAGATGCTGAATTGCCCCAGAAATCCCTACAGCTATGTAGAGATCAGGGGCAACGACTTTACCGGTTTGTCCAACTTGATAATCGTTGGTCACAAAACCTGCGTCAACCGCCGCCCGCGAAGCTCCAACCGCAGCACCGAGTTTATCGGCGATACGCTCTAGCATCTGGAAGTTATCGCTAGACTGCATCCCACGGCCACCGGAGATGACAATCTTTGCCGAACTTAACTCAGGACGGTCGTTACTGCTGGTTTCAGCACCAACATATTGTGTCAGATTGGCACTGCCAACACTTGCGATGGCTTCAACACCTGCGGAACCGTTTTCGGTAGCGACGGGTTCCAGTGCAGTGCCGCGCACAGTGATGATGTTTTGCACCTGATCGCTTTTTACCGTCGCGATGGCGTTGCCCGCGTAGATCGGACGCACAAAAGTCTGTGCATCGCGCACTTCGATGATGTCGGAAATTTGTTGTACATCGCGCATGGCCGCAAGCCTTGGCGCAATATTCTTGCCGATGGTGTCGGCGGTAAACCAGACATGACTATAGCCTTCGACGACGGATTGTAGCTGGGCTGTGCAATCCTCGGCGACGAATGCGTTGTTATACAGAGCATCATCGCACACCCTGACTGTGCTGATCCCCGGTATTGCCGTGAGCGTGTTCACCACAGCGTCGCACTGATGTCCCAGCACCAGTGCATCGACCGTGCCGCCAAGTTGTAGCGGTGCAGAGAGCGTATTCAACACTCCTGGCATTAGGGATTGTTGATCATGACTGATAAAAACCAAATGATTCATTACACTATCCTTTTGCGGTAAAGAGCCAACCCACTACAAAACTTCGGCTTCGGTTTTGAGCTTTTCGATCAGTTCAGCGACGGAACTCACTTTAACCCCGGTAGCACGCTGGGGCGGATCGACGACTTCAAGAATGGTGAGGCGTGGTGTGGTCGTCACCCCGAGATCTTCTGCGCTCAAGCTATCAAGCGGCTTTTTCTTAGCTTTCATGATGTTCGGTAGCGAGGCATAGCGCGGTGTGTTCAGGCGCAGGTCGACGCTGACTATAGCAGGTGTGGTCAGTGCGATTTTCTCTAGGCCGCCATCGACTTCGCGGGTGGCATTCAGCGTATTGCCCTCAACGGATAAACCAGAGACGAAGGTTGCTTGTGCCCATCCTAACAAGGCCGCCAGCATCTGAGCGGTCTGATTGCTGTCATCATCAATAGCTTGTTTACCTGTCAGCACCAAACCAGGTTGCTCTTTTTCCACCAGTGCTTTTAAGATTTTTGCAATGCAGAGCGGTTCAGTGCCTTCTTCAGTTACGACGTGAATCCCACGATCCGCACCCATCGCTAATGCGGTACGAATGGTCTCTTGCGCCTTGTCAGGTCCGATGGAAACCGCGATAACTTCTGAGGCTAGCCCGGCCTCTTTCAACTTGACAGCCTCTTCGGTAGCGTTCTCGTCAAAAGGATTCATCGACATCTTAACATTCTGGGTCTCTACGCCAGATTTGTCAGCCTTTACACGCACACGAACATTGTAATCCACCACACGTTTCACAGCGACAAGTATCTTCATGGGCACCTTCTTTAGCGATATGTTGCGATTGAGTTTGAGAAGTGTAAACAGCACGGCGCCTGTTACAAGGCACACAAAAACAAGCATCAGGATTGGAAAAAAAGCTTAATGCGCCAAAGCACACAATCGTCACGCTAGGTGATCAAGACCACGAAGTTTTGCCCTTGTCAACAGATTGTGGTTTGATTTTCGGCACTGGATTTAGATGGTCAATAATCGGTTCAAAAGACGACTCAATCTTGAGGGGTTTCGGGCAGATAATGATAGCTGATCCGATTATCTCAATGCTGCTTAATAGTGCTTTTCGAACCCAAGCTCAGCAAGCCCTGCGAGTATCATATTCTCTGGCTTTGGGATATTGAGAGCATCAGATCTGCCAACGGGCAGGCAGTGACACCCAAATATTCGATTATCCATTGCTTAACACGCTGGACTTGATCAGGATCATATATCCTTTGCTGAATACAGTTGCGTGGTGGTTCTTTCAGCACGCGATCATCAGACTGTGTAAGGTATCCATGGCTTTCATCGCTAGAGGTGATGATATGGGCGCCCGTCTTTGATCAAGCGTCCGGCGCGCTTCCGGCTATGCCCTGCCCTTCGCGGTGAGCTTTCCCCCTCTGCGGTACAGTTGAGAGCCTCTATTAACCGTTTAAAATTGTGTGTTTAGTGTTACTGTTGTTGTTTTTTGTGGTTTGGGCGAACTGTGTTTAGCGTTTTCTTTGGAATTTTCTGTTTGTCTTGCCGCTTTTTTGTATGCTGTTGCTGTGTTTTGTCTATGCCGAAGCGATTTTTCCGCCGGAGCCTTTTCATGTTGTAGACGATGTTGGCCATGCCGATCCTTGTTCTAGATGGCCTGTTTTTGCACGGCGAAGACACGCTCTATCGGTGCGCGGTGTTTCGAGCGGACCGCATTTCCGCGCCGGATATGCGCAGGCATGGGCTTGCCTCGTGGCTTGCGATAGTGGACGTTGCTCCGGTCGCCGTGTTTGTGCAGAAAGGTCTCGTTCTTTTTTGACCGATAGGCACTGTCCGCCCAGACACCGGATGCAGTATTGCGCTTATCCAACGCCGCAACAAGCGCCGTCATGTTTGGCGGTAACATCCCATTTGCGAATGAAGCGGTGTCGTTTGTCGATAGAGAGATGAGCCTTGTAGCCAAAAGTGGGGATATCGATCTGCTTGCCGGTCCAGCGGGCATGGGTATCCTTCTTGTCCATCCTTGTGCGGATTATCAGTCCAAATCTCATGTGCCGTCCTTGATCGCCTGGCGTTCACTATCCGTGTTGCGCTGCCTGGGCGCAAACACCAGGGTGGAACCTACAATCTGTCCAGACATGGCTATAATATCCTGCTTCCCGGATCGCTGGATCAAAGCGTATACACACAGGTCGTCAATCGCTGGTCAGGCGTTTCTGGAAGGCCCAGGGCATCTGGAACCCGGTTGTGTCAAGACCCGGGAAGCGCATGAAAGACAAACGGTCGTTGATCAGAAACTCCGTGCGATCTAAACGTTCTTCGAAATCAAAAACGCCAAAGACATCTCTGCTCCCTCATTGATCAAACACCATCAGTGAATCACAAAATTCATCAGTCCACCACAGGTTAATATAAGGTCCTCAGGTCATTCCCGCCTTCCTGAGCACAAGGTAGATTTATCAGAGGCTGAAAAGAGGCGCTGCTGTTACCTGATGATACAGAGCGCCCGTTCAACCCCGTAGAAGCTATCACAACAAGCAAAATACTCAGGCAAAAACGGCTCTATCTCGCTGACAATAACAAGCGCATTCTTGCGGTTGGGACGGCTTAAAGTGGACGGAGACACGACAAGAGAATTTGCGATGATGTCTGCGTTAACAGCCCCATGTTGATTTTGGATGATTCTGGTTATCTAGGAACATCCATAGAAATTCCTCTAAAGGCTTCAAAAAACACCTTGAGCAAACAGGAAAAGAACTACAACGTCCCAAATTGGGCATCGGGCAGGATTGGGCGTATGAAAAAGTTCAGGATATTCGCCGACATCTACCGCAATAACAAACAAGCAAACATGACCGCCAAACACGTCACTGCTTTCGTGAACATGAACTCGAAATTTAGAATAGTCAATCAGGATTAGACAAACTGCAGCTTCATTATATGAGGCTATTGTGAATCGAGGCTAAATATATCAAATTTAATAATCAACGAGGCCTTCTTGCGGCTTGTGGTAGTGAATTTCTGGAATCTTCTCAATACGGTTCAAGTGCTTGACGATGTTTTTTTCGAGATGATTGTTGCCCATCCCTAGGGCAATTTTGATAGCGTTGCTGAAGCCCTTTGCCGTGGTGTTGCCGTGGGCTTTGACCACAGTTTTTTTCAAGCCGAGCAACGCAGCTCCTTCAAGTCGAATCGGGTCGAAGCGCGAGAAGGACTCTTGAATCGCTTTGCCCGATAGAATCGCGCCGATTTTGCTCTGGAGATTGCTTTGGAATGCTTCTCTAAGGTTGTGGTGAAACAAGGAAAACATACCTTCGGCAGTTTTCAAGGCAATATTCCCGCTAAAACCATCGCAAACAATCACGTCAGTTAGGCCGCTAACGAGATCGGCACCTTCGATGAAGCCATGGTAATTCAGATGACTTTTTTGTAACAGATGATCGGCGTGGCGCACACTTGCAGGACCCTTAATTTCCTCAGTGCCGATGTTTAGTAGCCCGATGCTGGGGTTGGAAGTCTGGATCACGGTCTCGGCGAAGGCTGCGCCCATCATGGCGTAATGCACCAAATGCACTTCGCAGCATTGTAGATTCGCGCCCAAATCGAGGATACAGGTTACGCCTTTCATGGTTGGGATCGCACGTCCTAAGGCGGGGCGTTCGATCCCGT
>JABSOH010000008.1 GCA_013216065.1 Alphaproteobacteria bacterium | reverse complement strand
GGAAACTGCTGCGTTTCATAAAGCTCTCACTCGAGAGACCCGAAGCATAGCGCGCACTGCCCGAGGTCGGCAAGACGTGGCTCGGCCCACTCAAATAATCGCCGATGGCTTCGGGGGTGTGATAACCCAAAAATACACTGCCAACATGTTGAATACCCCCAAATAAAGCCTCTGGTTCTGCAATCGACAAAATCAAATGCTCGGGTGCGATGCGATCCACCAGTTTTGCTGCATCACACAGATCGTCAAGCAACACTGTTACGCCAAAATCGCGCCAACTTGCCCCAGCAATTTCCGAACGCGGCAAGAATTGCAGCAAATCGGTGATCTCGCGATTCACCCCAGCAATCAGTGCTTCATCGTCGCTGATCAAAATCGACTGCGCGCGAGTATCGTGTTCGGCCTGCGCCAGCAAATCCAACGCGACATGGTGCGGATCGGCCCCACCATCCGCAACCACCGTAACCTCTGAAGGCCCAGCTAAGGAATCGATTCCAACCGCGCCAAAAACATACTTCTTCGCCGCCGCAACATAAACGTTACCGGGTCCTGCGATAAAATCCACCGCCGCGATACTCTCGGTGCCATAAGCCAACACTGCAATAGCTTGCGCTCCACCAACAATATATACCTCGCGAAGCCCCAATATTTCCAACGCTGCCATGACCGCCGGATTGCGCACGCGATTCGGAGTCGGCGTACACAGCACGATCCGCGCCACACCTGCAACCTGCGCCGGAATACAACTCATCAACACCGAGGAGGGATAGGCCGCAAGCCCACCTGGCACGTAGACCCCTGCCGCTGAAACCGGACGATAGCGATAGCCCATCCGAACACCATCGTCATCGGTATACTCGAGGTCTTTGGGAAGCGAACGTTCGTGAAAAGCCCGAATGCGTCTGGCGGCAAAATCCAATGCCTCGCGCACCTCTGGCGAACATTGCTGAGCCGCCTCAGCAATCTCGGACGAGTTAAGACGAAAGTTCTCCGGTGTATGGCCGTCAAACCGCGCGGTATACTCGCGCAAAGCAATATCACCGCGCAGACGAACATCGTCAATGATGCTCTGAACACGCTCTGTCACCACGGCGTCGTCTTGCTGCCGCATCTTAAGTACCTCTTCGAGGGCAGAAAAGCGGTTATTCTTGATGTGCGTGGGCATCGACAATCTCACGAAATTTTTCGATCCAGTAATGATGCGCAATACTCGCCGTCTTAAATTTGACTCGATTGACCACAAGCCGCGCCGATACTTTAAGAATTGTCTCGACATCGACCAACCCATTTGCTTTCAGGGTTTTCCCGGTACCAACTAGATCGACAATTAACGGACAAATGCCAAGTTTCGGTGCAAGCTCGATCGCACCATTCAGTTTGATGCACTCGCATTGAACCCCTCGAGCGTGGAAATGCGCCCGAGTCAAATTGGGGTATTTACTGGCGACACGAATACCGTTCAAACTGCTTGGTGCAACTTTGGGTATCGGCTCTACAAGCTCAGCTGTCGCTAGACGACAATGCCCAAAGTTCAAATCCACCGGGGCAAACACCGCCGAAGAATTAAATTCGGCCAAAATATCGCTGCCTACTACCCCAAGCGATGCGCCAGCAAAAGCAACATAGGTGATGACATCGAAACTGCGCACCCGGATTAGCCGGAAATTGTTGATGTTGGTGCGAAACAGGAGCTTGCGGGAATTGCCGTCGAAAAAGTCATCCTCGGGCTGGATTCCTAGCGGCGTGAACCAATCGTGGAAACCCCGTCCGAGGCGGCCCTTGGGAATCGCCATGATAATCGGCTCATCAAGTATTGAGCCAGATCGTTCGACTGTGTGGACTGGCGGAGAAACTTTTAATCCAGACATGATAACTGCCTAAAATACTTAACCTAAAAGCGGATGAACATTGTGCGCTCGTTTTAGAGCATTTCCCACTCCATGCCAAGGGACAGACTTGAGCATTCTTCATCGGTATCATTTTGGGAAAATCACATTTTGGCTTTATTTTATGGTCTAATCGGCCTATCCTGATCCAATCGTGGATTGTTAACAACGGAGTTGTTGCAACCGCGCGGATCGATACGCGTTGACGACTTGATTAGGATTGCTTGGCAACTATGGTAGAACGAAACGCGCTCAAACGCACCACGAACGAGGGAGCACAAAATAAAAAAGCCAACGACCGGCTTGATACACTCTTCCGACAATACAAAAAAATGCTTGAGATTCGGAGGTTTGAAGAAAAATCCGGGCAACTTTATGGCATGGGTCTCATCGGTGGATTTTGCCACCTGTACATCGGTCAAGAAGCAGTCGTCGTTGGCGTACAAGACGCGCTGGTAGCTGGTGATCAGATCATCACCAGCTACCGTGATCATGGCCATATGATCGCGTGCAATATGGACGCTGATGGGATGATGGCAGAACTCACTGGGCGCATTGGGGGCTACTCCAAAGGCAAGGGCGGCTCGATGCACATGTTTTCGGTCAAGAAAGGCTTTTACGGCGGCCATGGTATCGTCGGGGCACAGATTCCGATCGGCGCCGGGCTGGCGTTTTCCAATAAGTATCGTGGCAACAAACACCTCACGGCGACCTATTGCGGTGATGGCGCGATCAATCAAGGACAAGTCTACGAAACCTTCAACATGGCAGCATTGTGGTCTTTGCCCGTGATGTTCGTGGTCGAAAACAACATGTATGGCATGGGGACCAGCGTTGCCCGGGCCTCTGCGAACAGCGAAGATTTGCACCGACGCGGCGAAGCTTATGGTATTCCGGGCATGGCAGTAAATGGCATGGATGTCGAAGAGGTCGCTACAGCCGCGCAGGAGGCCGCGACGCATATTCGCGCCGGCAAAGGCCCAATCATCCTTGAGATGAAGACCTATCGTTATCGTGGACATTCGATGTCTGATCCAGCGAAGTACCGCACCAAACAAGAGGTTGACGAGGTGCGCAACCACAGCGACCCGATTGAACACGTCCGAGAGATTCTTTTGGCTTCTAGGAGTTTCAGCGCCGAGACCTTAAAGGCGGTGGACAAGGACATCAAGGCTGTGGTTTCGAAGGCTGCAAGCTTTGCACAAGAATCGCCGGAACCTGATTCAGAAGAGTTGTACACCGATATTTTTCACGACGCTTAGACTCGATTTAACGTACTGTTTTTTAAATATATACAAACAAAGAGAATGCCATGGTTTCATCTATTACCATGCCCGCCCTTTCCCCGACGATGACCGAAGGTAGCGTAGCGCGGTGGCTGAAGCAGCCTGGCGACTCCATCCAAAGCGGCGACACGTTGCTTGAGGTCGAAACCGACAAGGCCACCATGGAGGTTGAAGCAGTTGATGAAGGGACTCTGGCACAGATTATCGTAGCGGACGGCACAGGAGGTGTCGCAGTTGGTGAGGTCATTGGTGTGATCAAAGAAGAAGAAGACAGCGATGCCGATGTCGCAGCCTTTTTGAATGCAGGCGGGAGTACTTCCAGGGGTTCTGCGGCACGGGACACTACCGAAGAAGAGCCGACAGTGACATCGACATCGACGGCGAGTGCTGCAACACCCGCGTCCCGAGATGCCGCGGACAGCATTGCCCCCGAGCCAGAATGGAATGGTGCTGTCCAAGAGGTTACAGTGCGCGAGGCTCTGCGCGATGCCATAGCCGAAGAGATGCGGCGTGATGAATTGGTGTTTCTGATGGGCGAAGAAGTTGCCGAATACGAAGGCGCGTACAAGGTCAGCCAAGGTTTGTTGGCCGAATTTGGTGACAAGCGCGTGATCGATACCCCGATTACCGAGCATGGTTTTGCCGGGATTGGTGTTGGCGCAGCTTTTGGCGGCCTTCGGCCTATCATCGAGTTTATGACTTTCAATTTTGCCATGCAGGCCATTGACCAGATCATCAACTCGGCGGCAAAAACCGCGTATATGTCTGGCGGCGCAATCCACTGCCCCATCGTCTTCCGAGGCCCGAATGGCGCCGCTTCCCGAGTCGGAGCGCAGCATTCGCAATGCTACGCCAGTTGGTACGGACACTGCCCGGGGTTAAAAGTCATCGCACCCTATTCTGCCGCAGATTCCAAGGGCTTGTTGAAGGCCGCGATTAGGGATCCGAACCCGGTGATTTTCCTTGAACACGAACTTGTGTACAGCATGAAGGATACCGTTCCCGACACCGACGACTGGACGGTGCCAATTGGAAAGGCCAGAATCGTACGCTCTGGCAGTAATGTCACTCTGGTCGCCTTCGCGCGTATGGTGGGGCTTGCACTTGAAGCGGCGGAGCGACTTGCCGAAGTAGGTATTGCTGCCGAGGTGATTGATCTGCGTACGATCCGGCCGTTGGATTTTGATACCCTTGCAGATTCGCTGACCAAAACCCATCGTATGGTGACCATCGAAGAAGGCTGGCCAATGTTTGGCGTTGGCGCGGAAATCGCGGCAGAGATGAGTATTCGTTGCTTCGATCAGCTTGATGCACCAGTGGTGCGGGTTGCGGGAAAGGACGTGCCGATGCCCTATGCGGTGAACTTAGAGAAACTTGCCCTACCGAGCCTTGATGATGTCGTCACGGCAGCGCGTCGCGTCAGCTATCAGGAGGACTAGAAATCATGCCCATTGATATCTTGATGCCGGCTTTATCGCCAACCATGACCGAGGGGACTCTGACGCGGTGGTTGAAGAAAGAACACGATACGGTGATCTCGGGCGATGTCCTCGCCGAGATCGAGACCGACAAAGCAACAATGGAGATCGAGGCCATTGACGAAGGAACTTTGGGCAAAATCCTGATCCCCGAGGGCACCGAGGGCGTTGCGGTGAATACAGTGATCGGGGCGATACTCGAAGAGGGCGAAGACAGAGCACTTCTGGATCAGCACACCCAGCCCACAGCAAAACCAGAAGCTGCACCCAAAAGCGCGACTCCGCCCGCCGCCTCTGGCGGACGCGTATTCGCTTCGCCGTTAGCGCGGCGACTTGCTGCGGACAAAGGTTTGAATTTACAGCAAATATCCGGCAGCGGCCCGCATGGACGTGTTATCCTGCGCGATATCGAACACGCCATACTACAAGCCACTACGACTAGCGCGATTCGGCAACCCATGGTCGTTGCTGGTACGAGTGATCTTGATGCGCCTTCGGGTTTTACTCGCGTGCCGCTCAGCGCGATGCGCAAAATAATCGCCCAACGCTTGACCGAGTCCAAGCAAGCCATCCCGCACTTCTACCTCAGCGCCGATTGCCACATCGACAAGCTGTTGGCATTGCGGCAGGAAATGAACACTGATGCCGGGAAAGCCGATAAAATTTCGGTAAACGATCTGATCGTCAAAGCCTGTGCCAGCGCACTGCTTAAACAACCCAAGGCGAACGCATGCTTTGACGACGACGCAGTACGGTTCTTCGATCATGCTGACATTGCTGTGGCAGTCAGTATTCCCGATGGCCTGATCACGCCCGTGATTCGCCGTGCTGATCAGCGTTCGCTGTCAAATATTTCTGCCCTAACCAAAGACCTCGCTGGTCGCGCGCGGGAAGGGAAATTGACACCGGAAGAGTATCAAGGTGGAAGTTTTACCATCTCAAACCTCGGCATGTTCAGTGTTGATCAGTTCCAAGCTGTGATCAATCCGCCACATGCCTGCATATTGGCAGTGGGGCGAGGCCGGAAAACCCCGATTGTACTTGAGGATGGTAGCCTCGGCGTCGGCACTGTGATGAACATCACCCTCTCAGTGGATCACCGCACCGTCGACGGCGCGGTGTCAGCCATGTTGCTCGACGAATTAAAACTGCTGATCGAAAACCCGGTCAAGATGCTGATTTAGAAGTATATCCTTATGGTAGGAATCCCCCATGACAGAGACCTATTCCTTGATCGTGATCGGTGCTGGCCCTGGCGGTTATGTTGCAGCAATCCGCGCAGCACAGTTGGGAATCAAGACCGCTATTGTCGAAAGCGAAAATCTTGGTGGTATCTGCCTAAATTGGGGCTGTATCCCAGCCAAAGCTCTGTTGCGCTCGGCTGAAGTCTATCGCCAGATGAAACACGCCGCTGATTACGGCTTAAGCTGCGCTGTACCAGGTTTTGACCTTGAGAAAATCGTTGCACGTTCGCGTGGAATCTCGAAGCAACTCAATGCTGGGGTTGAGCATTTGTTGAAGAAGAACAAAGTTCCCGTGATAAGCGGCTGGGCGAAGCTCGCGGGAAAATCCGGTAAGCACCGGAAGATTGTCGTCGAGACGGCGGAGAAGAAAACTCAAACCCTGCTGACCGAAAAAGTCTTGATCGCCAGTGGCGCTCGGGCGCGGCAACTACCGGATATGGAAACCGATGGCACGCGGATCTGGAGCTATCGCGATGCCTTAACACCGAAATTTCTGCCAAAGAACCTCCTAGTGATTGGTTCCGGCGCGATTGGGATTGAGTTTGCGAGCTTCTTCAACACACTTGGCACCAAGACCACGGTTGTCGAGGCGTTAAAACGCATTCTGCCCTCTGAGGACGCCGAAATTTCTGCAGTGGCGCAGAAATCCTTTGAACAACAAGGCATGACTATCCACACGGCGGCAAAACTGCTGCGGCTGCGTGCGAGCAAGAATTCGGTCACCGCCAATTTAGAACTCCAAGGGAAGACACAACAACAAGAATTTGACGCGGTGATCATGGCGGTTGGGATCGTCGGCAACACCGAAAACCTCGGCCTTGAGAACACCAAGGTGCGTATCAAGCGCAACCATATCGAAACTGATGCTTTCGGCGCGACTGCCGAGCCAGATCTGTACGCGATTGGCGATGTCACGGGCGCGCCGTGGCTGGCGCACAAGGCCGAACACGAAGGCGTGGTCTGCGTTGAGAAGATTGCCGGGGTTGCGGATGTCCACCCGATTGATAAAAGCAATATTCCTGGCTGCATCTATTGCCACCCGCAGTTGGCTTCGGTGGGTTTGACCGAGGCCAAGGCCAAGGATGCTGGCCTTAAGGTCAAGGTTGGGCGTTTCCCGTTCAGTGCCAACGGCAAGGCCATTGCCCTGGGTGAAACCGAGGGCATGATCAAGACGGTTTTTGATGCCAAGACCGGGGCTTTACTCGGCACGCATATGATCGGTGCTGAAGTGACCGAATTGATACAGGGCTACACCCTCGCCCGAACGCTTGAGACCACCGAAACCGAATTGATGCGCAATATCTTCCCGCACCCGACACTGTCGGAAGTGATGCACGAATCCGCCCTTTCAGCCTATGATCGCGCGATCCATATTTAATTCCAACTGTCTAATTTTTAAAAAGAATCTCGCCACACCATGCTGCAAACCTCTATCCTACCAGGCAAATTCCGACACCCGGAAAAACAGCACCGCCCAGACAATCCTTCCGGGCGCAAGCCTTCATGGATTCGGGTCAAGGCACCAACCTCAAAGGCGTATAAAGAAACACTAGACATCGTTGCCGCCGAAGGGTTGGCGACGGTATGTCAGGAGGCTGGATGCCCCAATATCGGCGAATGCTGGCAGCAAAAGCACGCCACCTTCATGATCATGGGCGAGATCTGCACGCGGGCCTGCGCCTTCTGCAACGTGCGTACAGGCAAGCCCCGCGCGCTGGATATCGACGAACCGTACAAGATCGCGCGCGCCATCCAGAAACTGGACCTGCGTCATGCCGTGATCACCTCGGTAGATCGTGATGACCTCAGCGATGGCGGCGCACTGCATTTTGCGCACGTTATCTTGGCAATTCACAACCTGATCCCCAAGACCTCGGTGGAGATTCTGACTCCGGACTTCAAAGGCAACCCCGCCGCCCTCGATGTCGTGCTGCCCGCCAAGCCCGATGTGTTCAACCATAATTTGGAAACCGTGCCACGCCTCTACCCAACGATTCGCCCTGGTGCGCGCTACTTTACCAGTTTACAACTACTTGCCGAGGCAAAGCACCGTGACCCGTTGGTGTTCACTAAATCGGGTCTAATGGTTGGGCTTGGCGAAAGTAAGCAGGAAATTTTGCAAGTTATGGACGATCTGCGCGCAGCAAGGGTTGATTTTCTGACCATCGGGCAGTACCTGCAACCAACGATCAAACACGCCAAGGTCGAACGCTACGTCACGCCCGATGAGTTCCGCGGGTACGAAAAATGGGCTCGCAGCAAGGGCTTTCTGATGGTTTCTGCCTCTCCACTCACGCGCTCATCGTACCATGCTGACAGCGATTTTGCGCAGATCAAGGCTAACCGCGCGCAATTGCTCGCCGAAGAGGTTTGATCCCTGCGCCAGATTCACCAACGCCGTCAATTGCCCTTCGCGCCTGAGCAACTATACGGTCTGGTTGCCGATATAGAGCAATACCCGAACTTTCTCCCCTGGTGTCGGCAAATAAGGATTCTGCGCCGCAGGGAATGCCATTGCGACGCCCGAGTCATGGTTGGCTTCAAGGGAATCAGACAGTCCTACCATTGCCGCGTCGACTGGAATCAGCTGAACCATACCATCAGCATCGAGTACCTCTCGGGTCCCTTGGCAGATCTGTTCACGCGCTGGGAGTTCTCGCCGGTGGAAAATGCCAAGCAACCCGCCTGCATGGTAGATTTTCAATTGCGCTTTGCCTTACGCAATCGACTGCTTGATCAGATGATGAACCAATTGATGCTTGGTGCTATCGAGCGCATGACCGATGCTTTTGTGCATCGCGCCCATGCATTGTACGGGTCTAAAGCCTCATCCTCCGAAACTGCGCTGAGGGAACAAGAGGATGCGCCGAACACGACAGCCTCTTGATGTCGCGTGCAAAGACCGTTAGGATACGCCACCAGAACTTGGGATGTTGTACCCTTGGCGTAGGTTTTGATGCTCCGCCGCGATATTCCCTGTCGCAATTCCTTTATTGGGTAAGGATTTTTGATGCCTGAACTGACGACGCCGATTTGTAACTTTGGCTGGCCCGCCCCTGATTTCTCCCTACCGGATGTCGATGGTAGGGACTGGAGCCTGCGCAACTGCCTTGGAGGTCGCGGCCTGCTAGTGATGTTCATTTGCAACCATTGTCCGTATGTGATCGCGATTGCCGATCGCCTTGCTGAGGATTGTCGTCAACTCGCTGATGCAGGGGTCAACAGCGTTGCAATCATGTCGAACGATGCCATGACCTATCCGGACGATTCGTTTGAAAACATGAAGCTTTTTGCAGCAAAGTATCGGTTCTCCTTCCCGTATCTGTTCGACGAAAGCCAACAGACCGCACGAGCCTACGATGCGGTCTGTACGCCAGATTTCTTTGGCTTCAATGGCGATTTGCAATTACAGTATCGTGGGCGATTTGACTCATCGGGGCGCGGAGCCAAACCCAATGCCGAGCGTGAACTTCTGGCTGCGATGCTCCACGTTGCTGAAACAGGTCAAGGGCCCGCGCAGCAGAACGCAAGCATCGGCTGTTCGCTGAAGTGGAAAGCCTAGATGTCTTTTGAAGAATTCGATCGCGAGATGCGCCAAGACCTGATGGCGGAACGTTGGCGGCGTTACCGTTCTGGAGTTATCGCGCTTGCCATCAGCGTACTGGTCGGCGTTGGCGGGTACAAAGGCTACCAATACTACCAGCAGCAGGAAGAGATTGCCGCAGCAGAGGCTTTCTATGCCGCCACGCAAATTTTGGTGCAGGATCGCGAATCGGGGATTGCTGCGCTTGAACAGGTGATGCAGGACAAATCAGCATTAGGTTATCAGACCTTGGCGCAATTACGTCTTGCGGCGGAATATGTCGATTATGGCGAGCAGGATCCGGCGCGGACGGTGTTGCTGGATTTGGCGGACAACTCGGAAACCCCGGACATCTTTATCGCCATCGCCACGATACAGGCCGCGATGATGCCCGGTGAGAGCGCCACTAATCAAGATTTGAAAAAGCGTCTAACCGCATTTCTCTCGGCTAAAAGTCCTTGGCGGCACGTAGCACGGCTTGCCGCAGGCGAACTCGCCCTCCAAAGCAGCGATACTCAGGCAGCACATAAAATATTCCAAATCAGCCTCGATGATCCTGATACCCCCCAAACCATGCGCCAGCGTATCAATAAAATCCTCACCTTGTTGCCGCAATAGACTATGCCACGCCTGCCTCTTGCCTGCATTATCGCGAGCGCTTTGGTTTTGCTGGGCTGCAAAAGCTTGCTCGATCCGTTCGGCACTAGTGTCGAGCCGAAGCTGCCGGGACAACGTCTGGTTATCCTCAGCGAAAATAGCCGCCTTACCCTTGATTCAGCATTGCAGAACATCCCGTTCTTACTGCCAAAAGCAACCTCGGTCGCCGAATGGCCGATGCAGCGCGCCAATGGGCGACACTTTCTTGAGAACCTGAGTTGGGGCGGCAGTTGGCAACCGCTTTGGCGTAGCGATATCGGAGGCACATACAGCAGTGAACACCCTCTGCAAGCACCGCCTGTCATCGCCACCGATCGGGTTTTTGCGCTCGATAACGACTATACTGTCACCGCCGTCAATATCACCGACGGAGCCAAGATTTGGCAATTTGACAACACCACCGATATCGAGTTTACCACCACCTACGGCGGAGGATTGGCTTTGAATCAAGGTTCGTTGGTCATCACCACAGGCTACGGTGATGTTATCGCGCTAGACCCGCTTTCGGGCGAAGAAAAATGGCGGGTTTCGCTGCGAATTCCAATCCGGGGTTCCGCAACGATTTTTCAGAACCAAGCCGTAGTACAGACCCTCGACAATCAAGCCTTTGCCTTCGATCTCAGCGATGGCACCGAAGTCTGGTATCACGCTGGGATCAACGAGATTACCTCGGTGATCAACCAAACCGCCCCTGCGAGCGACGAAACCCGCGTGTTCATCGCCTATAATTCCGGTGAGATTGCTGCAATCGATCCTAATTCGGGCGAACCACTGTGGCTCGATACCTTGGATAGTCTACAGCGCACTTCGGAACTGGCACAGATCAACACCATTGGCGCAAGCCCGATTGTAATCAACGACACTCTCTTGGTCAGTGGCTACAGCGACCACATGGTGCTATTCAACGTCAGCACTGGACAGCGTATCTGGGAGCAAGAAATTGGCACCCTGCATCTGCCGTGGGTCAGCGGCAACATGTTTTTCGTACTGGGCAATGATCAACGCTTGTACGCGCTTGATCTATTTAGCGGCAAGTTGCGCTGGATAGTGCAACCAGATGAGGCCTTGCATCTTTATCAAAAAGCCCAAGAACCTCAGAACGAAGAAGACGCAGAAATGACTTCGGAGGATATCGTCGCTGAAGGGTTCACCCGCCAACACTGGGGCGCATCGGTGATGGTGGATGATCACCTCCTGATGCTCAGCGAAGAAGGCACATTGTTGAAGCTTGATCCCGGCAATGGCGCTATCGTCGCAAGTCGCAAGTTCGAATCCGGTAGCCGTTTGCCAATACAGATCGTGGGTTCCACCGCACTGGTCATCGGCACCAACGGTGTCATTAGTGCCTATCGGTAGCACACCTGCCCTGTGGCGGGATAAGGCATCAGACCCATGACCAAGACTCTGCTAATTATCGGGCGACCCAACGTCGGCAAGTCCAGCCTGTTCAATTGTCTACTGGGTGCGAAAAAAGCCATTGTACATAACCGCCGTGGTGTGACCCGCGACCTGAGAATGTGCGATGTACAATGGGGTGAACTGCGCTTTACCGTGATCGACACCGCTGGATTGGAGGAGAGCCTAGATCAAGCTCACCCGGATGCCGAAGACGTTCGCGCCCGCGTCATAATCGAGCATGCGCTACGCCGAGCTGATCAAGTATTACTGATCATCGATGCTCAAAAAGGGGTCACCACCGGGGACACCGAGATCGCGGGCTGGCTACGGCGGTTCGGGCGACCAACTCAGGTTGTGTTGAATAAGGCCGAAGGCAAAATTGGTGATAGTGCCACCGAGGCTTTTAGGCTGGGTTTTGGCGCGCCAGCACTGATCTCGGCGACCCACAATATGGGTGTTGCCGAAATGATGAGCCAACTCGCTCCCAACTTCAAACCCGAACGCGCAAAAAACACTGAAGTCACTGCCGCAGAAGATATCCCTCTCGACGAAGCCGCGGTTAGTGACCCTCTGCTGGCGTTAAGACGGCCTTTGCGCTTAGCGATTCTGGGTCGCCCGAATGTCGGAAAATCCTCCATCATCAATCACCTATTGGGCTTTGATCGTCAAGTCACGGGCAACATCGCGGGGTTGACGCGTGATGCAATCGAAATTCCGTGGCGTAAGCCTCAAGATTCTTCACTAGGGTGGAATTTGGTGGATACTGCCGGCCTTAAGTCTCACGGTCAGTACCGCGATAGCCTCGATCGTGCTACCGCTCGAGAAACGTGGAATGCGATTATACACGCTGATGTGGTGACGCTGGTAGTCGAAGCCACCGCACCCTTGACCCGAGACGATCTGGCGATTGCCAAGGACTGCGCAACCCAGGGTCGCCCGATGATTCTGCTGGTGAACAAAACCGATCTCTGCCCCGATCCGCAAGCTATGGCGCACGAACTGGGTTTCACCATCACCGAGTCGCTGGCGCAAATTCGCCACCTGCCCTATCTGTGCATCTCCGTCCCGCACGATAAGGGCCTCTCGGGGATAGCAGAACTTGCCGAGGTGCAAGCCTCCCGCGCCGCTCAACGCGTCGGCACTGGACAACTCAATCGCTGGCTTGAAGACATGCTATCACACCACCCGATGCCCTTAATCAAAGGGCGACGTATGCGGATCAAATACATCACTCAAACCACGATCTTGCCGCCTGAGTTTCTGCTGTTCACCTCGCACAAGGCACCGATACCCGAAGCTTACCTGCGCTATCTACGCAACGGTCTTATCGACAGTTTCGGCTTCGACGGTATCCCAATTCGCCTCAATCATCGGCGTAGCGACAACCCATATGATGCAGAAAAACCTGCTCCGCAGCACAAATCCAAACACCGCGCCAACAGTAAACTTTTACCCAAAAAAACCCAACGCTGTGTCAGCTATCGAAAGCCGACCAAGAAAATCCTGTCCCTAAAGCAACGCGCCAAACGCGACAAGTAAATCTTTTATGATGCACTTTCCCTTGCGCGGGTTTTCTCGTACACTGAGAAGGTCATTGGCTCTTTGGAAGGGAACCCCCGCACATGGTTGCGAAAACGTCGGTCGGCGATTACATGGTACCGCTCAAAGAACTGGTCTGCTTCGGACCGGACATGGAAATGCTCGAAGCCATCGACCGACTATTGGATAACCGAATCTCTGGCGCTCCGGTCGTCGACGAAAAACAACGCCTGATCGGGATGCTCTCGGAAAAAGACTGCCTGCATCTTGGGCTGTCAGCGCATTACCATAATATTCGCGGCGGCTTGGTGAAGGATTTTATGAGCGGCAATGTCCAGACCGTGGATGTTTCGGCCTCTATCGTCAATGTGTCCGAACAATTCATCGCCTGCCACTTTCGTTGCCTCCCGGTGGTTGACCGCTTGCGAGAAGATAAATTTGTCGGCCAGGTCAGCCGCCGAGATTTGCTTAGAGCTGTCAGCAACCTGTAGTACTTGATGTTTTTCCAAGGCTCAGGCGCGATGCTGGTTCTGATCGATAACTACGATAGTTTTACCTATAATCTGTTGCATCGTCTTGGCGAGGTCGGCGCAGAGCAGGTTGAGGTTCTGCGCAACGATGCGATGAGCGTCACTGAGCTCTTGGCGTTGAACCCGCGTTCAATCGTGCTTTCGCCGGGACCCTGCACCCCTGATCAAGCTGGAATTTGCCTCGAACTTTGCACGCGCACTACAGTGCCACTGCTCGGAGTATGCCTCGGACATCAAAGCCTAGCACAGGCTTTTGGCGCACGCATTGTCGCTGCACCCACCCCGTTTCACGGCAAAACTGCCGCCGTTCATCATCGTGGGCAGGGTTTGTTCGCCGGACTTTCTACTCCCATCAACGGGACGCGCTACCACAGCTTAACCGTCGACCCCGCCACGGTACCAGACTGCCTCGAAGTACACGCCGAGACTAACGACGGGGTGATCATGGCACTCACGCACAAGACCCTGCCTCTGTACGGGCTACAATTTCACCCTGAGAGCATTGCCAGCCCAGATGGATTTGCATTGCTTGAAAATTTCCTCGAACTGCACCAATTGAAACAAGCCTCATGAGTACCATCCAACCCCTGCTCGAGCCCCTGTCGCAAGGCAAGAATTTGTCATACGATGATGTCTACACGGCCTTTGCGGCTCTATTGGCTGGCAAAGAAAACCCGCTATTAATTGCAGCACTGCTGATGGGTTTGCACGCGAAGGGCGAATCCGTGCCTGAACTTACTGCGGCCTGTGCCGCGATGCAGGATGCAATGATCACCCTACCCGATCACCGCGACGCAATCGATATCGTCGGCACCGGGGGGGATGGGCAGCAGACCCTCAACATCTCCACCGCAACTGCTTTGGTGGTGGCGGGTAGCGGAGTCAAAGTAGCCAAGCACGGCAATCGCGCCGCCTCGTCTCTCTCGGGGGCATCGGACGTGCTGAGCGCGCTTGGTGTTGAAATCAAAGTTCATCATGACACCATCCATCGCGCCATAACCGAAACTGGAATCGCCTTTCTGTGGGCACCATTGTTTCACCCCGGCATGAAACACGTCGTTCCGGTGCGCCAGACCCTAAAAATCCAAACCATATTCAATTTCTTAGGCCCTTTATGTAATCCCGCGCAAGTCAAACGGCTACTGCTCGGCGTGGCACGCAGTGACATAGTTCGCCCAATGGTCGAAGCATTACGACAGCGCGGTTGCAATACAGTTTGGGGTGTGCATGGCGCAGATGGCCTTGATGAACTGTCAATCACTGGCGAAAACCAGGTGGTTGCCCTTCAGGACCAAACCTTGCGCGCATTTTCAAGTCACCCTGAGGACGCAGGGCTTCCGGTGCATCCCCTAAAAGCCATTCGTGGCGGCACACCCAAAGACAACGCGCGCGCCTTACGCACACTGCTGGCCGGACAGCCTTCGGCCTATCGCGACATGGTATTGTACAATGCCGCTGCCGCCTTGGTAGTGGTGGAAAAGGCTGCCAATCTTCCCGAAGGGGTCGCCATGGCTCGCGATTCCATCGATAGTGGTGCGGCGATGCACAGCCTTGAGAGTTTGATCCGCATTACGACCTCATGATCAACACGTTAGAGAAAATCTGCGGCGACAAGCGCGATTGGGTTGCACTGTGCAAGCAGATTACGCCGCTTGGTACGTTGCAAGCACAGATCGATGACATTGCATCTCCACGCGGTTTTGTTGCAGCTCTAGAGCGCACGCGGCAACAGCACAAATTCGGCGTTATCGCTGAGGTCAAAAAGGCTTCACCGTCAAAAGGCTTAATCCGCGCCGATTTTGATCCGGCTGAACTAGCACGAGCCTATCAACAAGGCGGCGCGAGTTGCCTGTCTGTTCTGACCGATACACCCTACTTTCAAGGCAGCGATGCCGACTTTCGCGCTGCCCGTATCGCATGTAGCCTACCAATTATCCGTAAAGATTTTATGGTCGATCCGTATCAAATTACGGAATCTCGCACCCTCGGTGCTGACTGCATACTGTTGATCCTCACCGCACTTGACGATGTCCTTGCGCAAGAACTGCTAGACTGCGCGCTTGATCTTGGCATGGATGCGCTGATCGAAGTACACAACACAGACGAGGTGCACCGCGCCCACGCCTTACGCGCCCAAGACGGGCGCAGCGTGATCGGGATCAATAACCGCAATCTCAAGACCTTGCAGATCGATACCGAGACCTGCATCAACCTAGCGCCAACGCTCAAAGGCGCGTGGTGGGTAGCGGAAAGCGGTATCGCCGATGCAATCACCATGCAGCGCATGCATCTTTTTGGGGCGGGCGGCTTCTTAATTGGTGAGTCGCTGATGCGCCAGAACAATGTTACTAAGGCTCTACGCACCCTACTCGACGAGGCACGAGCATGACCGCGCACCTCAGCCATCTTGATGCCCACGGCAAAGCCCAAATGGTCGATGTTGGCGGAAAAGCGATCACGGCGCGTGTGGCCATAGCCTCAGCAACGGTAAAGATGGAACAAACTACCTGGAACGCACTGCTAAACGCCGAGGTTGCAAAAGGGAACGTTCTTGGCACCGCGCGCATTGCCGGAATCATGGCAGCGAAAAACACCGCACAGTTGATCCCGCTATGTCATCCGTTGGGCTTGGATCAGGTGACGATAGAGTTTGACACCAACACTCCCTGCACACTGCATATTATCGCTACTGCTGAGGTCTTGGGCAAGACTGGGTCGAAATGGAGGCCATGACCGCGGTTTCCGTAGCCGCACTGACGGTGTACGATATGCTGAAAGCCGTCGAAAAAGGCGTCTTCATCAGCGCGGTACGCCTAGTACACAAGTCTGGCGGCAAGTCTGGAATCTGGAACCATGGCGATTAGTCTGGCGGAAGCGTGGGCTATCTTCGCTACCACAACAGAGCCACTCGCCACTAAAATTATCGCCGTGACCGAAGCGATTGGCCGCGTACTACCCACACCACTCATCGCACAACGCGCCCATCCCCACACCGATATTGCGGCAATGGACGGCTACGGCTTCGCCGCGACGCCCGTCCCCTGTGCGTTGGAACTGGTGGGGACTGCCGCCGCAGGAGAGCCATATAATGGCACGGTACAGGCCGAACAGTGTGTGCGTATCCTAACCGGGGCGGATATTCCGGCAGGAGTAACTACCGTGGCGATGCAAGAAGACTGTGCTGTCAAAGAAAATCGGGTTCGGGTACCCGCGAGTCCTGCAAGAGAATTCATTCGATGCCAAGGTAGTGATTTTACGCTCGGCACTGAAATTTGCGCATCGAAGCGTGCGCTCAGCAGCCGTGATATTGCCGTGGCGCTGGCTGCGGGATGGGCGAACATCATCGTGCATCGTGCACCGCGCTTGCGCCTGCTCGCCACTGGCAGCGAATTGCATAAACCTGGCAGCACGGTCGGCACGATCAATTCGAACATCCACGCCTTGCGGGCTTTGCTTTTAAGTCACGGCGCGAAGATCTTAAGCGCGAATCATTGCCCGGACGACGCACGCCAACTCAAAATCAGCATCAACGACGCGCAGGACAGCGATTTGTTGCTGATCACGGGCGGGGTCTCTGTAGGAAACAAAGATCTCGTTCGGCCATGCCTTGAGGCTCTCGGGGCAGAAATTCTGTTCCACGGCGTGTTGATGAAACCTGGGAAACCAAGCCTGTTCGCACGTCTTAAGTGCAGTTTGGTGTTGGGTTTGCCGGGGAATCCGGTCTCGGCACAGGTCTGCGGACAATTGTTAGCTCTCCCCCTATTGCGCGCCCTAAGCGGAATCCAGACTCTAGCCCCAACCTTCGTCACCGCTATTACGACAACCGTAATTCCGGCAGGGGGTATGCGCGAAAATTATTTGCGCGGCTTCTGTATCATTGATGACGACAGCGTGCTACGCGTTCGCCCGATGCCCAATCAGGATAGCGCCGCCTTGCACAGTTTGGCAGGCGCGAATTGTTTAATTCGCGTACCAATCGGTGCGCCTGCCGCCCCAAAGGGCACAAAGGTTGCCGTCACCACGTTATAGTCAAAAGACGATAAGATGATCCAGTTGATGCATGATATCCGATTGACGTTCGTCGCCATGTTTTGGCTATCCGGGAACGGGAAGGGATGAGTTTTTCGGCGACAGCAACCAGATTTAAAGTTGGTATTGCCAGCCTTGAACGTTGGTCCAGGCGTCTTGAGCCGCGCTCTTACAAACGAAAGATCCGCAAGATTGACCTTGAGAAGCTGGCTGAAGATGTGAGCCAATATCCCGATGCTGATCAATATGAGTATTACCGCACGTTTTGGGGTGACACAAAAGGCCATCTGGCAAGCGCTTCGTGAGCTGGGAGGATATATAAAAAACCCCTTGAAGCATCCAAAAGCGGACGATAACAAACGGCGGGTCTTTCAGAAGAAGATCAAGGCCTGTAAGGATGAAGCCCATTGTTAATATTGATGAGAGCGGTCTTGTCCATGATATTGCCCCCAAGGGGCAGAGCTGTGATGGCAAACACGATTGGCCTGCGCGCGGAAGGACCACAGTGTCATTGAATCGGTTCAACATTGCTTGCATGTTTCAATGCAATATTGACAGCGCCCAGGCCTGAGTTCACCACAGACCCTGATCCCGAAGCAGACTGAGTTTTGGTGATGGACAAGGCCACAACGGAACGAGACAAACCGGACAATCAACGATGCAAAGCACACCCTCGAATTTCTGCTTTCATCTTCACCCGCCCATCGAACACAAATGGGCGCAGGCAAAATCCTTGTGCAGAAAAACAAATTGTTTCGTGGAGGAATTGTTCAAAAATCAACATTGATGAAATCATTCTTGCGGCGTTTAGCTATACAAGCACAAAACTAGAGCGTAGACTCATAAGTACCGAATAGCGACAGTGGCGATATGTGCGGCATCTTTGAAAATCGAGATGCAGCGTAAGGTTTGTGGTGTGTGGGTGCGCCAGTCTTTGAGGCGGTTGAACATACGCTCGATGATGTTGCGCAACTTATAGAGTTCCGTGTCATATCTGAATTGCCTTGATGTCTGTCAGCCAGTCGCGCAGGTAGTTGGCATCATATCTCCGATCTGCAATAGCCGCCTTGCCGTTGCGTATAAAAGGCTCAAGACATTGCCGAGCCTGAGAAATATCAGCCCGGTTGTCACCGAAAGATAGACTGGCCTGCCATCGCAAACCAGATGCAGCCAACCCACCTTATGGTTCACCCCTTGGGCATCTTTTTTGACCTCGCTGGCCGCGATACGATGGACTTTTACATGACTGGCGTCTCGAAAATCAGTTCAAAGACACCACAGCATTTGTAGCGATTATAGAGCATCTGGACCATATTCCGCAGGAACATCGGACCAGCGAGATCCCCTTGTTGCAGGCAAAAAATGATACCGGACAGGGTCGTCAATACGGGGGACACCGAGCGGCTTATTTGGCAACAATGGCTCGATTTTGTCGATTCCCCAAGCCAGTCATTCATAGGGATGAAAACCTCCTCGTTTCATCTCTTGAAACACAAATCTGTTTTCTGTTTATAGGTCTACACCCTAGTTTCATCCATGTTAGCTAACTTCTTTTAACTAACATTTTTTTGAATTTTGTTAATTAATTCCTTGCACGTTTCATCCATGTTAGTTATTTTGGAATAAATAACGAAATATGGAAAAATGTTAGTCATGGCTGCAGATCAAAATAATGAACGTATTGGTCAACTGGTAGAATGCTCTGCCGCAGGCGGTGAGCATTACACAGCCTATGTTCCCAAGAACCTGCCCCCTGTCCCGCCCCTGGAAATGGATGAACTCCATCCGCTTCTCGATCAGGCAAACACCGCAATCGGTCGTTTGGATGGCATGAACATGGTTTTACCTGACCCTTCCTTGTTTCTTTATATGTATGTGCGCAAGGAAGCTGTGCTTTCATCACAAATTGAAGGAACTCAATCTTCGCTTTCTAATCTTCTGTTGTTTGAAACGGAAGAAACTCCAGGTGCGTCAATGGATGATGTGACAGAAGTCTCCTGTTATGTCTCAGCCATGAACTACGGTCTTAAGCGCTTAAAGGACCTCCCAATGTCCCTGCGCCTGATTCGTGAAATCCATGCCCAATTGATGAACAACTCAAGGGGTAGCAACAAACTTCCCGGTGAATTCCGCAAATCGCAAAACTGGATTGGCGGCTCACGCCCCGGCAATGCCCGCTTTGTGCCTCCGCCACCTGAGCGGCTTATGGATTGTCTGGGTGCATTCGAGGTTTTCCTTCATGATAAAAATGTCAAATTGCCCGCCTTGGTTAAGGCGGCACTGACCCATGTGCAATTTGAAACCATCCATCCGTTTCTGGATGGCAATGGCCGTCTGGGCAGACTGCTCATTACATTCATATTGTGCATGGAAGGCATTCTAAAAGAACCATTGCTTTATCTGAGCTTGTATTTCAAAGCCAACCGCCAAGAATATTACGATCATTTGCAATCGGTTAGAGAAACGGGCGATTGGGAAAGTTGGGTCATATTTTTCCTGACCGGCGTTATTGATACGGCTACACAGGCAACAGAAACAGCGCAATCCATCCTTGCTCTATTTAAGGCAGATCGCAACAGCATTGGGGCTTCAGGAAAATCAACCACTGCCGTCTTGTCGATCCATCAGTTTTTACAGCGTCACCCCATCGCCAATACAAGAAAAATCAAAAAAGAATGCAGTGTCTCGCTGCCAACTGTATTGCGCAGTCTGGTGACACTTGAAGCACTGGGCATTGTTCAGGAGATCACTGGCAAAGAACGCAACAAGATATTTGCCTATCAGGAATATCTCACCATTCTGAGCGAGGGCACGGAGCCAATAACGGGCTGACACTGCATTCACCTGATTTTCATAGACAGGAAGGCCCTTGGCAGCCTCACAGAATCATTGAAAGATTTTTGGTCGCCCTCAAACCACAATTCATTCAATGAATGATCTAGAGGACCGTTTGGCGAGGTCTGATCGTGGGAACTTACTGGAAATCATTGGGGATTTTGATCTCGTCCTGTCCCCCATTTGTCTCCCGGAAGGCGTTTTGACGCTTTCGTGGAAAATAAAAAATCCAAGAAACTATTTATTTTCAAGATCTTATCTGGTTTCTGGGGCAGGATTTGAACCTGTGACCTTCAAGTTATGAATGGCTACTAGAGCATTGTTTTTATTATGCTTTTTGGCGCTATCCACCCCTCACATTTTCGATAACCTCTTGAAATCAACTACCTAGATCGAGTCCACTTTTTCTCGCGCGCTACCTCTCGATTTTTGGCTTTTCGCAGGAATATTCGTTCCATTTAGTACATTTTTAATAAGTGCACGGTTTTTATCTCCCTACACAGTAATTCTCCTATTTTGTTTTCTCAATACCACATCAACAAATTGATGAGGTTTTCATGTCTATGAATGATTGGCTTGGGGAATCGACAAAATCGAGCCATTGTTGCCAAATAATCGGTATCATCTTTTGCCTGCAACAAGGGGGTATCTTCTGTCCGATGTTCCTGCGGAATATGGTCCAGATGCTCTATAATCGCTACAAACGCTGTGGTGTCTTTGAACGGATTTTCGAGGCGCGGGCCTGCGAGAATGCTGATCTTTCTACGCTGATGATCGACGCCAGTCTTGTGAAAGTCCACCGTATCTCGCAGCGGGGTCAAAAAAGACGCCCAAGGGGCGAACCAGAGGTGGCTTGGCTGCATCTGGTTTGCGATGGCAGGCCGGTCTCTCTTTCGGTCACAACCGGGCTGATATTTCTCAGACTCGGCAATGTCTTGAGCCTTCCCTAAAATACGGGAGTGGAGGTAAAGCATTGCACAACAGCGCACCGATCCGAACGGTTAAGCGGTACATTTTTCCTCGGGCAGCACTGATAATCAGCAATGGAAATACCGTGCCTAAAAAGACCAACAGGCGATAGGCCATATCGGGCAGAACCTGCTGCGATGAATAACCCAAAAACATTGCCCACGAACGCAGCCAAAAACGTGAACAAAATGAAACCAATATAGCGTATGCGACGACTTTGCATTGGGATTTTGCTTAGTTGCTCTTGGGTATAGAACCATCCCGTGGTCCCAATGGCCTAGGCCATCAACAAACATCCAAGGAATGACTTTGCAGGCAGAATAGTGACGGAACTGACGGTCATCGCCGCCATACGGGGGCACCCGCCATGGCCACAGTAACCTCTACGGTCAGCAAAAACACACCAGAAACCGTCAAGTCCACCATAGCGTGGGCCTTGGTGGCCGAGTAGTTCCCGGTGAAGATGATAGCACCAAGCTCGTGAGCCAAGTCGGCGTAACTTGTCATCTGGAGAAACATACCCAGCCCCCAAACGTTACATGCTGCAAGAAAGCCCTTTCCTAATCCGTTCTGAATGAAGCAACCATATATATGATTAAATATCGATCAACAGGCGTGCTGGATCTTCGAGCATTTCCTTGGCACGCACAAGAAACGTCACCGCCTCGCGACCATCGATAATACGGTGATCGTAACTGAGCGCAACGTACATCATGTTCGCAATCTCAATCTTATCGCCCCGCACCACCGGACGTTTCTGGATTTTGTGCATGCCCAGAATTCCAGTTTGAGGCGGGTTGATGATCGGTGTTGAGAGCAACGAGCCAAACACGCCACCATTGGTGATGGTAAAGGAGCCGCCTATCATTTCCGAAATTTCGAGCTTACCACTCCGCGCACGTTCGCCAAAATCGGCGATAGACTGCTCAATATCCGCGAAACTCGACTGATCAGCATCCCGAATAATTGGCACCACCAGTCCCGAAGGCGAACCAACCGCAATACCAATATCGTAATAATTTTTATAGATAATATTGGTGCCATGTACCTCAGCGTTGACTACCGGAAGCTCTTTCAATGCCAACACACAAGCCTTCACAAAAAAACTCATAAAGCCGAGCTTGACCTTATGCTTTTTCTCGAACTTGTCTTTGTAATCGCGACGCAAATTCATCAAAGCGTCCATCTCGACCTCATTAAAAGTCGTCAACACCGCCGCCGTGTTCTGTGCTAACTTCAAGCGCTCAGCAACTTTTTGGCGTAGACGCGACATCTTGACGACTTCTTCGCGCGGGTCAATCGTACGCTCAGCAAGCGGCGCAACTGCACTGCTTGGCGCCATAGCAAGGCTTGCAGTTGCTGTCCTACTCCTCCCTTCAAGGTGTTTTAGCACATCACCTTTCGTGAGATTGCCCTTCGCTCCTGTAGTCGGTATGCTCGCGGCATCAAGCGCATTCTCATCAACCAACTTGCGCACCGCCGGACTTTGCGCAACACTAGGCGTTGCTGGCTGCGATGTGGGTTCTTTAACCGCAAATTTTTCAAGAGACCTAGCAGCTTTGCCCGCAGCACCAACATCGAAACGTCCAAGGACTGCACCGACTTCAACATCAGCACCCTCCTCGGCCAGAATCGTAGTGATCACGCCATCGGCCGGTGCATTGACCTCAACATTGACCTTGTCAGTTTCAAGCTCAACCATCGCCTCATCGGCACTCACGGCTTCGCCAACAGATTTCAGCCATTTATTCACCGTGGCCTCAGTCACAGATTCACCGAGAGTCGGTACCACAATATCCTCTGCCATTGCCCTGATATCTCCTGTCTCAAAAAAATCTCTGAATTTCTGTTATGTCTTGTTGCGGCTCAACGCTTCACACACCAGCGCCGCCTGTTGTTCTTTATGCGCTTTCATTCCCCCCGTTGCCGGAGATGCCGCACGCTCGCGCCCAGCGTAGTGCAGAACCTTACCCGGGGCAACATCATCAAGAACCTCATGAAGCTGCGGTGCAACGAATTCCCACGCACCATTGTTTTGCGGCTCTTCTTGGCACCAGATGATCTTTGCGTTGCCAAAACGTGCAATTTCTTCGCGCAGTACCTCGTCCGGGAATGGGTATAGCTGCTCGATGCGCATCAAGTAGACATCAGTAATGCCTTGGGCTTCGCGCTCCTTGAACAAATCAAAATACACCTTACCTGAACACAGCACGAGACATTTAACTTGATCATCGGCCACCATCGTGCCTTGTATCTCGCGAAAATCGAACAACACCCGATGGAAGGTCTTGTCGCTGGTGAATTCGTCCAAGCGACTGACATTCAGCTCGTGGCGCAACAACGACTTTGGCGACATCACGATCAGAGGTTTACGAAAACTGCGTTGAATCTGGCGTCGCATGACGTGGAAGAAATTCGCCGGCGAAGTGATGTTGCATACCTGCCAGTTATCTTCGGCCGAAAGCTGTAAGTAGCGCTCAAGTCGCGCCGAAGAATGTTCGGGCCCCTGCCCTTCGTAGCCATGAGGCAACAGCATCACCAATCCGCACATTCTCAGCCATTTAGTCTCTGAAGATGAAATAAACTGATCGATAATTACCTGCGCGCCATTGGCAAAATCGCCAAATTGTGCCTCCCAGATCACCATGGCGCGGGGCTCTGTGGCCGCGTAGCCATACTCAAAACCCAACAAGCCAAATTCCGATAGCGGACTGTCGATCACTTCAAGTTCGGCCTGCCCCGGACGAATGGTATTCAAAGGCGTAATGGTCGAATAGTTCTGCTGATCGTGCAACACAGCGTGACGATGCGAAAAAGTGCCGCGCTCGCAGTCTTCACCGGAGAGCCTGATCGGCGTCGATTCACAGAGCATAGTACCAAAAGCCAGCGTTTCCGCCATCCCCCAATCGATATCCTCGCCAGTTTCGATCATCTTACGCCGTTCTTTCATCTGGCGTGCAATTTTGGAGTGCGGGTTAAAATTTGGTGGAATCTCAGATACGTGCAAGCCGACTTCTCTCAGCAAACCGATATCGACCCCAGTATGACCACGATGTTCTTTGTCTTTGGCAAGCATGCCTTCCCACTTGCCCTCGAGCCAGTCAAGTTTTTGACGGCTAAAATTGTCCGATGCTGCAAAA
>JABSOH010000078.1 GCA_013216065.1 Alphaproteobacteria bacterium | reverse complement strand
TTGCGCGTCCCTGACACGAACGTAAGCCTTGATCGCAGGATTCTTCGACCTCCTCGCGACACCAACCGAAAAACGATCGGCAACTTGTTGAAAGGTCGGATTGTCACGCACCGACAACACTTTGTTGTCTGAAATCCAGAGAATAAGTCATAACAAGTATATAATCAAAATTATAGCGTTTGGCTATACTTGCCCATCGCGCATGACCATGCAGGATTTTGCTGCCATGCTTGCCATGAATGGTCCTGTTTCCGGCTCTGATGGTGGACTTTTCGAGGGCGTATAGCCTAGGGTCGTACTCGATTCAGGGCGAAATTGGTAGCCTCTCGGTCAGATGCCACCAGAGCCAATGCCAGTCCGACCAGTAATCGCCCGCCTTGCCTGTCTGTCGTCGTCACGTCATGCTTGTAGGTCCTGCTGCCCTTCTGGCAAGAGGGGGGGTGTCACGTACTCGCGTTTTCCGTTCGGGGTATAGTACTGACGCGCTGGTTGTCATAAACTGATTCTAGATCATGTTGCCAATCGGCTGGGATCGGTGCAGCCGTCGGTTGTCGCCAAAACTATGAGCCTGTTGCTGCTGTCCGGGGTGCATTCGGTGATGCACGTTGCCCTGCATCTTGATCCCGGTGCGGTCGTACAACGTCACCAGTTTTGCGGTCTGATTGACCCTGCTTGCCTTTGGCTGCAAGAACCATATCAATATCGACGAACGCCATGGACCGGTCCGCACGTTGAAGTCTGTTTGTCATGGTTGCAGCAACTGCATAATGATGCCAGTCCGGTCTGGGAGGCATTGGTCAGATGAGAGACAAATGAGGCTTGAAGTTCATTCGGTAGGCGCCCGCGGCAAAAACAGGCCATCACCGCTCGATCAAAAGTCAGGACTGCCGTGGAGCACGTCTTTGCGCATCAAAAAGACAATGGTTCTTAGAGGTATTCAATTGCACGCAGTCTTGGCAATTTTGGGCGGACACAGCACAATGGTACAGCAGTCATTGTCGATGCTTGCTGCTTTCTCCAGCCCTATAAAGGCACCTCTAGAAGAAACTTCGCCAACACCTCACGCCAAGACCCGGCTTTGTGCATCGGGGAATGGAATGCAACGGTGGTCATGATCCTTGGGGGAAAGCGTCGTTATGCGCTTACGCGTTGACAAAAATCTTACTCAGACGTTCGGAAAATGCCTTGGCATCTTTTGGGGGCTGCCCCTCGAGAATACGGGTTTGATCGTACAGAAGCCAGATATGATCGGCATCCGCGCTGTCCTGCTCGAGTAAACGTTTGATCACCGCATGATCGGGGTTAATCTCCAAGATTCGCGGGGTTTCGCTGTCAAGACGATTGTGCGCCTTCAGCATTTTTTCAAGCTGAATGTCCATGCCGCTTTCTGAGGCAATCAAGCAGGCCGGTGAATTATCTAGACGTATCGATTTTTTGACCTCGGCAACTTCGTCGCCAAGAACCTCTTTTATGCGACTCAACAACCCACTGACAGCACTATCACCGCTCTCAAAGTCGTCTGCTTGGTCCTTCGAGTCGTCTTTATCCTTCATGGCCTCGCCAAGATCAACGTCACTGCGCGTAATTGAACGAAATGAGAACTCTTTGTACTGCCCAATCCGAGGCAGCCAGAACTCATCAACCGGATCCGTGAAGCACAATACATCAAGCCCATGCTTGGTGAAGCCTTCGAGTTGCGGAGCGGCCTTAATCGCCTCTACACTATCCCCACTCATGTAATAAATCGCCTTCTGTTCCGGATTCATGTTGGTAATATAGTCATCCAATGCAATATAACTGTCTTGCCCCGCGCTGCGGAAACGACACAGAGGCAACAGATTGTCCTGCTGGTCAAATGCTTCGTACAGCCCCTCCTTCAGCACTGCGCCGAAGGATTCAAAGAATTTCAAATACCCCTTGGGGTCGTTGGTCGCGCGTGCCTTCAGACTATCAAGTATCTTTTTAGTCAGAGCCTTTTTCATTTTGTTCAGCACCGGGCTGTTTTGCAATAATTCGCGGCTGACGTTCAATGGTAAGTCTTGCGAATCCACCACACCTCGTACAAAGCGCAACCAACTTGGCAAGAGGTCGTTGCAATCATCGGTGATGAACACGCGCTTGACGTACAGCTTCAATTTGCATGCCCGTTCGGGGTCAAAAAGATCAAACGGACGCTCGGTCGGGACAAACAGCAAGGCGGCATAGTCCAACACACCCTCGATTTGGCTGTGAATTACCTCGAAAGGCTCGTCAAACGCATGAGCGTGATGTCGATAAAATTCAGTGTAGCTTTCCTTGCTCACCTCAGATTTGTTCTGTCTCCACAGTGCTGTCGCTGCGTTTAAGGTCTCGGATTCGTCGCTGGTCTCCTGAAATTTGACCGGGAAGGGGATATGGTTCGAGTAAGTTTTGACAATGTGGCTCAAGCGTTGCTTTTGCAGAAACTCTTTAGCGTCTTTCTTCAGCTTCAACCGAACTGTCGTCCCTCGCGTTTCACGCGTGGCCTCGGCAATGCGGTAGCTGTCCTTACCATCACTGATCCATTGATAGGCCATTTCGGCCCCCGCCGCGCGACTGGTGACGCTGACTTCTTCGGCAACCATGAAGCTCGCATAAAAGCCCACCCCAAATTGACCGATCAAATTACTGGTTTTCTTATCTTCCTTACTCAACTCTTTCAAGAAAGCCTCGGTGCCAGAGTGCGCGATCGTGCCAAGATTCTCGATCAACTGCTGCTGAGTCATGCCTTCGCCGTTATCCTCGATTTGCAGAGTATGCGCCGCCTCATCAATCAAAAGCGTAATTTGGAATTCGGGATTGTCCTGAGTTAAAGTCGGGGTCTCGATAGCGCGATAGCGCAGGCGATCACAGGCATCCGCAGCGTTTGAGATCAATTCGCGCAAGAATACCTCGCGCTCAGAATATAAAGCGTGGGCGACAATGTCCAAAAGCTTCCCAACCGAAGCTTGAAAGGAATGAGATTCGCCAGATACCGTTTGTGGTTCTTGAATTTTTACGTCTTGTTCATCTAGGGACATCGAAAAAACCTCCTGTGAGAGCGGTTGTGCGGCTGGACTACACTGGAAATGGGGAGGCAGAATCAAATGTCAAGAGACCTCTTATGTGCCTTTGGGGTGAAAACCTCGCAATATAGCCGTATTGCGTCTAATTTTCGCCAGAATTATGTTTCATATTAAGGAGATTGTCAGCAAGGGAATACTCTTTGAAATCCTCTAGATTCTGTGTAGATTCCCCCCTCACCGATGCGGGTCTGAAGTCTACTTTTCCTTGCTTTGCAGCCACATCCGTTTTTTATCCTTAATTGCTCCAAGGAGGCAGCACACTCTCCCAGAAAATCATCGACCCTCCATTCAGTCCCTAGGCACGGACTGCATTGTCGTAGGCTTTGATCATGGTTTTGGATAACTCGCCGGGCGTAAAGGTATAGCCATCGATCTCTCTGATTGGTGTTATCTCGACCGCTGTTCCCGTGAGAAACACCTCGACGGCCTGAGTGAGCTCTTCGTAGGCAATATGGCGTTCGACTACTTCTATGCCCCTAACTCGAGCTAGTTCGACCGCCGTTTGCCGTGTGATCCCGTCAAGAAAACAGTCGGGAAGCGGGGTGTGTAATTTACCATCCTCCATGAACAGGAAAATGTTTGAACCCGTGCTTTCAGCGATAAAGCCACGATAATCCAGCATTAAAGCATCATCATATCCGGCATCAGTCGCTTCCTGTTTGGCCATAGTGCAGATCATGTACAGTCCAGATACTTTACTGTGTACCGGAGCAGTCCCCGGCGATGGACGCCGCCAGACCGAGGTGCGCAGACGTAACCCTTCGAGCAATTTCTTGGGTGAATAATAGCTCGGCCATTCCCATGCCGCCACTGCCATCATCACGGGGTTGTCTTGATGGGCAATTCCCATGGCTTTAGAGCCACGCCAGGCAACCGGACGGATATATGCGTCAATAACGCCATTTGCCTGAAGAACTTCCTGACAGGCCAAATTGATCTCGTCATCGGTGAACGGTAGGCTATAGCCAATCAGTTCGGCGGAAAATCTCAGGCGGCGGGTGTGCTGTTCAAGTTTGAAGATTTTAGAATTATACGAGCGCAAACCCTCGAAGACCGCGCCTCCATAGTGGAGAGAGTGCGTTAACATATGCAGTTTGCAGTCATTCCAATTCACTAATTCGCCATCTTGCCAGATAAAGCCATGGCGTTTGGCAAAGTCAGTAATTCCGGTCACAGTGACGGTGCTCCTTAAACAAAATAGGGTGATGAAATGATCGCGCTACAGTTTATAAATCATTCGCCCACGCGCTCCAAAGCCGCAGCCAGGGCATGTTGCACGTGATTAAAGCCTTCTACTGCGGTGATGCCCGCATGTTGGTAGGCTCGGTAAAAGGTTTTTAGAGCGTACTTTTGCCGAGTTGTATAGCTTTGCAGGCCTTTTGTCGAGAGTAACAGGCGTTTCACGCGACGATCTTCAGGATCCGAACGCGTTTCAATGTAGCCGCGAAGTTCGAGGTTTTTAATGCTCCGTGAAAGCGACTGTTTGCTGAGGCACATCCTGCTGGCAATTTCTTGAGCGCGGTAGTTAGGAAAAAGATAAAGTGTTCGCAGCAGTGCGTGATCTTGTGGCGTGAGTTGATTAGGCTGTGCATTGCTTAATTCCTCTAGAATGCGAGCGTTCTCGCGCAGAAGGGCGATGCCTTTAAGTAGTTCCTGATCGGTGAGGAAAATCGGATTGTTCACGATAGCTATCTCCGCGCACTCAGTTGTGTAATCCAGAGCATACATGGAAGTTTGTCTCTGCGGCAAAAATATGATATGTTGCCACAGAGACAGAGGTTTGGATTTCATGTGGGTTGTCTGCAGGTTTTGGTATTTTTTGCTTGGTATTTTTGGTATCGCTAATCGTGTGAACACCTTAAAAAGTGGCGCAGGACGCGTTTGTTTTCAGAAGGTCGTGCCATGTCCTCTTCATATGTCACAGGTTCTGGTGCTAATGCATACACGGCTCTGGGCGGTTTGTTTCGGGCTCGCCTGAAAAATTCAAAAAGCCCCAAGTTGCAAGCACTCGCGCAACAACTTGATCGACAGGATCAACTCGCACGGTCATTGCAAGAGGTCATCAACCCGAAGGGGTTTGTCGGTATTGACGGGAAGATGAAATACATTCCGGGGATTTCTTTTTCCAATAATGATGGTCTTTTTGGCGTACTGAAGAAGAGGATGGAGATTTCTGACGAAAGTATGCGCCGCCAGATTGATGCTTATGCGCGCAAGCGTACTCAAGAACAGCGCATGCACCAGAGTGTGTTAGATCGTCGAAATGCACTGAAGACCACCCACGAGCGACTCCGCAAGGCGCGTTCTACTCGTCAGAAGGCTAGGACTGTGGCAATGGCAGAGTATCTTTCTAGGACCTTTGGGATTAACAAGAGGAAAAAAGAAAGTTCACCTTACAGAGTCACTCACCGCCCTGAAGACTTTCGCATCTTTGGGTCAACATCGGGTCATGCGACAGATTTTATAAAAGATTATGCAGAGAACAAAGATTTGACCATGCATTTTTCCTCGGCGATCAGCTATGATTGGAACAGTAATGTTAGAGCCAGTCAATCAGTGAAGATTTCCGACTATAGGATCCGAACTGCCGCAACAACACCGACCAAGTATGTTGTGCGTCTTACTGGCAATGCCGGGATTGTCCTTGATTCTGCAAACAGGAAAAAGCTCCCGAATTCTGAGGGGAAGCTGTTCTATGTTGATTCTGGTGGTGCGACAAAAGAAATTACCGATACAACCATTGCTGAACTTACTGCGGCTGAGTTTGATACTTTGAAGTACGTTATGGATTTTTCGAACCGCACCAGCACGACGCATTCTCCAGATAAGGGGCAAGTTAGAGACTATACGAAATTTGAACAGATACAACGTCTGGATTTTCTTTCGGTGATGGCAGTAGCGTCTGATCCCGCTGACCCAACGAAAAATCAGCGTGGTTATATTTCTAAAATAGCCATTACCAAAGGGAAGTTTGCGAAGATTCCGAGCGCGTCTGGTGATCAGACTTATAAAGCCAAAATGCTGGTTCCGACCGAATCCTACTTTACTGGTGCGACACTACGCGCGGAGGGTACGCTTTTCACTGATGGGTCTGGCTCGATGAATGCGTCCGATGGCACACTGCTGGATATGATCAACGAGGGGCGTGTTGAAATATTCGCACGCGAGATTGGGTACAATACGCGTCTAACTGTGGATACCGAGAATTCGAAGGACAACAAGGTTATTCTCGGCAAAGGGAGTTTGCAGTTACTGAATGATGGTGTGGAACTCTTCCTCACCGTCACGGCGGCTGATCGGAATAACATTGATTTGACCGCGTTGAGTCTTGGGTTAGGCAGGGTATAGAGATAGCCTAGAGTTGAGTTGGGCATTAGTATGGTTGGACTGGACTATGGCGAAATGGAGTGCGCAATGCGCAAGACTTTGCTTGAATAGTGGCGATTAAATCTTTAGAGAGCCTGTGCGCTCGGCTCCGGGCTTATGTTTCTTCATTTGATCGATTTGATTGATGCCGTCATCATCTCACCCGCTGACGCTACAGGAAATGATCCGTTGTCTGGACGAGTTCTGGGCTAGCATGGGCTGTGTAATTTTGCCGCCGCTAGATTTTACCGTTGGTGCCGGGACATTTCATTGGGCGACGGCACTGCGCTCGTTGGGGACGAAACCTTGGCGAACGGCTTATCTCCAGCCTTCGCGCCGGCCGGCTGATGGGCGCTACGGCAACAACCCCAACAGATTAGGACATTTTTTCCAGTATCAGGTGCTATTGAAACCATCACCTGCGGAAAGTCAGGAGTTGTATTTGCGTTCGTTGGCGGCTCTCGGCTTGCCAGCCGAGAGTCATGATATCCGTTTTGTCGAAGATGATTGGGAAAGCTCGACGCTCGGCGCGTGGGGGCTGGGGTGGGAAGTCTGGTGCGATGGGATGGAAATCAGTCAATTTACCTATTTTCAGCAGGTTGGCGGCATTGATTGCAAGCCGGTATCAACGGAATTGACCTACGGGCTTGAGCGTCTGGCGATGTATATCCAAGGTGTCGAGAACGTGTATGACTTGCGCTACAATACCGAGGTAAGTTATCGCGATATCTTCTACCGTGCTGAGCGCGAGTATAGTGGCTATTATTTTGATCGGGCGAATACGGAGATTTTGGCTCGGCGTTTCGGCGAGGCTGAAGGGGAGTGTTTACGCCTTCTGGAGCACAGCTTGACCCTGCCGGCGTATGATCATTGTTTGGAAGCCAGTCATCTGTTTAATATTCTTGATGCTCGGCGAGTAATTTCTGCGACGGATCGTCCGGATTATATTGCTAGGGTGCGCCTTCTGGCGAAGGCTTGTGCCGAGCAGTGGGTGATGATTGAAGAATCGGAAGAGTATAGTAATGGCTGAGTGCTTGCTGGAGATTTTTCAAGAAGAGATACCAGCGCGGATGCAGGCTAAAGCCGTCGGTCAACTCTTGATGCGTTTTACGCACCAGCTTGATCAGGCAAAACTGCGGTATGCTTCGCTCAGAGGCTATGTCACGCCGTTGCGTTTGGTGTTGGTGATCGAAGGACTAGAGGGAAGGCAGTCTGATCGGAGTACCGAAAGCAAAGGGCCTTTACTGAGTGCGCCGGAAAAGGCGATTGCCGGTTTTTTGCGTAATCACGGCCTTGCAGATATCGCTGACTGTGATCATCTTGAAACACCCAAAGGTACTGCATTGTTGTACCGTCAAACCGTTCATGGACAGACGACTGTTGAACTTTTGCCGACGATCATTGCTACGGTTTTGCGCGATTTTTCATGGACAAATGAGATGCGCTTTGCTAATCAGGAATTTCGCTGGGTGCGGCCATTGCGTCAGGTGTTGGCGGTGTATGACGGGGTGGCTCTTGAAGGAAGCCTTGACCTTGGCGGGCGGAAACAGCCGTTCGCGCAGGAATTCGTGCTGGATCGTTTTAGGTCAGACGTGCATCCGGCACCCAAGAATTTTGCAGAATATAAAAAAGCCTTGTCTGCATCGGGCATCGTCTTGGATGCCGAGCAACGTCAGGCGCAGATTCGCCAAGGGCTTGAACAGTTAGCGCGCGCCGAAGGCTGTGTATGGCACGAAGATCGGTTTTTGCTCGATGAAGTTGCGGGTCTGGTAGAGCAAGTGCATGTCCTGCACGGCAGTATCGAAGCGCGGTTCATGGCTTTGCCCGATGCAGTGCTGAGGCTTGTGATTAGAACCCACCAAAAATATTTTGTATTCAATGAATTAGATGGAAATTGTCTAT
>JABSOH010000077.1 GCA_013216065.1 Alphaproteobacteria bacterium | reverse complement strand
GTTCTCGCTGTCGAACCTGCAACATAGTATTTTTTTAATTCCAGTTGATTATTTCTTGATACTTTACAATGTTTCACATACATAGATAACACCTAACTTATTTTAAGTCAGGTGCCAGCCCCTAAATTCGATATATTGAAGATTATTTTTAAGAAGCAGATTATTTAGACCTGTTGCAAAAGTAGCGTTTTTTTATAGTTCATACCAATTGATAGGCATCAAGATCATCACGCGCCGAAGCTTCCGTGTCAATCCTTGCCCCTGGTTTATTAAGGTTCAGTTTAGGATCAGGCTCCTTACACCAGCGCACCACACTGGCTACGCCTACACAAAAACGAGATACACCCTCGGGTATCATCAGTCCATCCTGCTTGCGAACCGACAAAATTTTACGACGAAAATCTGATGAATAAATTCTCCGTATAGTATAATCAATTTATAATGGTTCGTTTATAGCTGCATGAGGACACTACAATTGAGCACCAATTGTTTGATCAAATTCCTACTCGTTAGTTTTCCCTCCAGAAAAAATGCCTGAATGCTTATCAATCTAGCAAGGGCAGTCAAGAGGAACCTGTTTTTTGAGTGTGTTTAACAAAAACAGCCAGATTTTGATTTCTGGCTCGCGGAATATGCCTCAAAAATGTACTCTATAGGCTTCAGCAACTGTCAACGAGATGCACGAAGCTGCCGCTGATCGCACCTTGGTATACTCCAGTCTCCGGGCATGGCGTACCACGAGCATCTACGGTTTCAAACAATGGTTCAGTATTTATGGTGGTGTTTGTTTCTGCGCCGTAATGAAACTCATGTCCACGCAGATATGCGCCGCATTGACCGAATAGATGTTCACGCTGCAAGGTCACCGCACGATACCCCAAAGTTCGGCGGCAATGGTGCAAGCGAAATGCCCCGGGGAGCAAACCAAGCATGGGAAATGTGGTGCCAGCATGATCGGTGAGGCTGTCCCCCAATGCCATATAGCCGCCGCATTCACCGTGGATTTGCACTCCCCGTGCTGCGGCATTCAACATCCCGCTCCGAAAAACCTTTGCCTGCGTCAGAGCTGCTGCGTAGATTTCTGGATAACCGCCGGGCAACAAAATCCCTTCGGCATTCGCAGCCGGTGCCTGATCCGCCAATGGCGAAAACACGTTTATCTCGTGTCCTGCCGTCTGCCACGCCTGAAGTTGCCCGGCGTACAGAAAACTGAACGCCGCATCCTGTGCTACTGCCAGACGTTGTACGCTTAGCGACAAAAGACCCGAAGCCACATTATTCATGTACTGCACTGGCTTGGCACAATCTAAAACCGCATCGAAGTCGAGGTATTGCTCGAGATGTTGCGCCATATGCTCTTGCTGCGCACTATGATCGACGAGTTCCTGTGCTTGCACCAAACCTAAATGCCGCCCTGGAATTGCGTATACTTCGTTGCGTGGGATCGCGCCAAACACCGCAATATCTGGACAATGTCGTGCCAAGGCTTCGCGCAACATGGTGGCGTGGCGTGTTGAGCCAACTTGATTGAGAATCACTCCCGCGATGACAACATCGGCGCGAAAACGCACAAAACCTTGCACCAGTGCTGCAATCGAGGTACTATATCTGGCTGCGTTCACCACCAGCACAATCGGTAACCCCAACCGCACCGCGAGATCAGCCGTGCTAGCACTACCATCTGCTGCGCCGTCGAACAGCCCCATCACGCCCTCGACCACCAGCAATGGATCATACGCCGTTGCACCGAGCTTTGCGCTGGCCTGCGCAATCAACATATCCAGTGATTCTCCTCTCATCGCCCACGGATCAAGATTGATGCATTCTTGCTGACCGTGCTGCTTGACCTCGGCACGTGCGGTAGCCAAACTCAAAAATTGCGGATCGATATAATCTGGACCGACCTTAGCCGGAACCACATTGAAGTTGCGCTGGGTTAACAAGCGCACTAAAGCCAGAGTAATCGCGGTCTTGCCACTCCCCGATTGTGATGCGGCTACGACGAAGCCTTGCATAGTTGCACGCCAGAGTGTTCCTGCGCACTGGGCAACCAAGATAGTTGCTGCGCTAGCCGTACCGCTTCGCCAACCACGATAATCGCGGGGGGCTCGATATCCGCCGCGAGTTCTGGCAATGCCCCAAGCGTGCCGAGACGCACCTTCTGCCCGGGCAAAGTGCCATTGCTGATGAGACCCGCCGGATGTCCGGGCGGTAAACCCGCCCGTAACAGGTTTTGCTGGATGAGACTGAGGTGCTTCATCGCCATGAAAAACACCAGCATATCTGCACCCTGCGCTAACGCCGTCCAATTCATGTTCGGCACATTGCCACTAGCTCCGTGTCCGGTGATGAAGCTGACCGAAGAGCTAAGTCCGCGATGGGTAAGGGGAATTCCAGCGTAACTCGGTGCCGCCATCCCCGAGGTCACGCCAGGCAAAATCCGAAACGGAATCCCCGCGTTTACCAAAGCCTGAGCCTCCTCGGCCCCGCGCCCAAACATCATCGGATCGCCGCCTTTGAGCCGCAACACCTTACGGTCTTCGCGGGCGTACTGGATCAGCGCCTCAGTGATGTCGGCCTGCAACACCGAAGGCTTGCCGCCGCATTTGCCTGCATAGTGAATTAGAGTGTTCGGCGGTACCAGACCCAAAATATCGTCGCTGACGAGCGCATCGTGTACCACGACATCGGCACTTGCCAACCCCACCAGCAATTGTACCGTGATCAAACCCGGATCACCTGGCCCCGAGCCTGCTAACCAGACCCAACCCGACTGCAGGCGCGGTAAGCCATCGAAAAACTGTTGGACATCGTTGGTGATGGGTTGATCAGTCATTGCAGGATTTGTGGCATTTCAGTACTGTGTGCTACGGGTCGGCTCTGGATACGTCGTAAGAGAAATCCTACCTTGGTTTATTTTTTTGTTTGAGGAGTATCAATGAAAATATCGTGCACTGAAACCACAACCATGAAGAACTTCCCGCCGCAGGCGGATAAGCCCGTGCTAGTGATTCCCTTTGCGGCGGATCAGGATGTGCTGCCCACAACAGGGGAGGAGAGCCTAGATACTCTATGTGCGAGTGCGCTCGGCAACAGTGCGTTGAAGATCGAGCCCGGTACTCGGTTGTCGGTGTACCATCCAGAAGCTGGACAGGTCGTGCTACTCGCCACCGAGCCTACGCCGAAGTCCCTAGACTGGCAACAACTGGGGCATCACGTCCTCGAAGCCGCCAACGCGCATCATGCTGCGCACTGCCGAGTCTTGCTCGGCGTACAAAGTTCTGTAGATATCGCCAAAATGTGTTTTGGTGCTCGGCTGTCACACTATAGCTTTCGGCCGTACTGGAACAAAAAGGCCGCCGAGAGACCTGCACCGTTGGCACACCTTGAGGTGTTGTGCGATAGCCCTGATGAGACCGCCAGCGCCGAATCCGCGCGTACCGGCCTTGCTGCCGGGGTCGCCTTTAGCCGCGATTTGATCTCCGAGCCGCCAAACGTCCTCTACCCCGAAACCTTCGCCAAACGTCTAGAAGATCTTGGCGAACTTGGGGTCAAGGTCGAGGTACTCGATGAAGCTGCCATGCGCCAATTGGGGATGAATGCTTTACTTGGCGTGGCGCAAGGCTCGGTCAGGCCGCCCCGCCTCGTGGTCATGCATTGGGACAACGATCTTGGTACGCCACAACCCACCGCGATCATCGGCAAGGGAGTCACCTTCGATACTGGAGGCATCTCCCTAAAACCTGCCAAGAATATGGAAGAAATGAAATTTGATATGGGCGGTGCTGGGGTCATATCCGGCGTGATGAAAGCCATCGCCCTACAAAAGGTCAAAATGAATGTGGTTGGAGTCGTTGGACTTGCCGAGAATATGCCCGATGGCAACGCGCAACGTCCCGGCGATGTTGTCACCGCCATGGATGGACAGACCATTGCCATCCACAACACCGATGCCGAAGGCCGCCTAGTGCTTGCCGATGTACTGCACTACACCAATGCGCGCTTCAAGCCCTCGGCAATGGTCGATCTCGCCACCTTGACTGGCGCAATCGTCGTTGCCCTTGGCTCGGAATACGCCGGGCTGTTCAGCAATAACGACGATCTTGCCCAAGCCCTCAACTCCGCTGGCTATGCTTGCGACGAGAAACTTTGGCGGCTGCCACTTCACAAGAATTACGATAAACAACTTGATACGTTGGTTGCAGATATGTGCAATATCGGTGGCCCAGAGGCTGGCGCGATCACCGCTGCGCAATTCCTCCAGCGTTTTGTCGGTGATACACCATGGGCGCATCTCGATATCGCCGGAGTGGTGTGGAACAACAAAACCAAGCCCAACTATCCCGCTGGTGCTAGCGGTTTTGGTGTTACTTTGTTATATTCGTGGCTGGAACAACGCTTCGGGGGGCAAAACGCCTCGTGACCCCTGATGCGATCCCTACAGACAGCACGGTATTTTTCTTTCATCTGCAACGTCAACCACTCGAAACCGCGCTGCCAAAACTGCTGCTGAAAACCTTAAAGCGCGGCTGGCGCGCCGCCGTGTGCATGCCGGATTCGGGGCGACTCGCTAGGCTCTCTGAGGCGCTGTGGGCAGTTCCGCACGAATGGATTCTGCCCCACGGTTTTGGCGAAGCCTCCTACCCGGAACGGCATCCGATCTGGCTTGCCACCGATCTGGCTCGCCCGAATGCTGCCGAGGTGGTGTTTTTGTGCCATGGAATATGGCGACACGAACACGTCTTCAGCGCCGATGTGCGACGGCTGTGCTTGATGCTCGAGCCCGGCGATCTCGACGCTACGCAAAGCGCACGCGCCCTGTGGCAAGGATTGCAAGAATCGCAACGAATCCTGGTGAAAATCTAGATATTGTAGTCAGGAGATGAAAGAATGAGATTCTTGCAAAAAGGAAGATTTCACATGGCCCAAGTAGCATCACATCGCGGACACGACAGATCAGAGCAAGGAAGGGGATTGCTGGAACCGCGTCGCGCGGGAAGTTGGGGCGGCATAGCCAGAGATAACCGGCAGTTTATCGACGCGGTTTTCCGGATCATGCACACCGGTGCGCCATGGCGTGATTTACCGCCGGATTACGGCGACTGGAGCAATACGCACCGTCGTTTGGCGCGACAGGGGCGTGTGGGAAAAGCTTTTAGAAATTCTGATTGACAGGCCTGATTACGAATGGCGTCATGATTGACGCGTTCCATGGCAAAGTTCATGCCTACTGCCTGATTGACGGGCCGATTATCTGATCGTTGACAAAGGCGATGATACCAACGATATCCTCGAGAATGCCCTTGAGCAGGATATGGACTGCCAAAGAAAAATCACCGCGATCAACGCACCGACGATAAACACCTGTACAGAATCTCGTAGAAAACGCTTTTCTGCACCTGAAACGTTGGCTGCAACAGGATACGTCAAAAACTCTGCATCGCCGCTATACACATCGGATGCACCGCACTATGGCTCAATATCTCGTGACTACACTATACGCTAAACGCTATAATTTTGATTATATATTTGTTATGATTTATTCTCTGGATTTCAGACAAAAAGCGTTGTCAGTGCGTGAGCATGACAATCCGACCTTTTAACAAGTTGCCGATCGTTTTTCGGTTGGAGTTGCGAGTGTCGCGAGGAGGTCGAAAAATCCTGCGCTCAAGGCTTACGTTCGTGTCAGGACGCGCAAGATTGACCTTAATCTCTGGCTCTCGATGTTGAGATATATCCCGACGCTGATCAAGATGAACGCGTTGAACGTTTCGGAGTGTGCCAAAAAACCATTGGGCAAGCTTTAAAAAAGCTGAATGTCACCTATAAACAAAGCCCTGATGCATCCCAAAGTGAACGTCGGCAAACGGCGGGACTTTCAACGACAGATCATTGATTTTGATGAAAGTGGTTTTGCCGATGATCTGCCGGGTACCCATGGATACCCTGAACGTGGCAAACGGTGTGATGGCATTTTGGATTGGCGAGCCAAGGGGCGAGTGAACGTCATCGGTGCCTTGTTGGGAACAACCCTGCCAACAATCAGCATGTTTGCCGGAAATATCAACAGTGATACTTTTCACGCGTGGATGACACAGGAATTGATCCCCAACCCCATCCTCATCGCATTATGGTGATGGATAACGCCACTTTCCATAAGCGAAAAGACACACAATCCGCTATCCTCAACGCTGGTCATACTCTGGAATATCTCCCACCACACTTACCTGACCTGAACCCAATAATGGGCCCAGGCAAAGACTATCGGAAGAAGGATACATTGTTCAATCGGTAAACTGTTTCGGGATCAGAATATTTGAATCAAAAAATTGTTGTTTGGCTATGGTATATTCTAGAATCTTACTTGGACACTGCGATTAATCTCTTTAGCGGAGGCAAGTTCTAGGCAAACTCACGCGCAAAGCCGGAATGTCCCAAAGAGGTTAGTCGTGCCAAATTAAGCCTTGGCGCGCTCTAGGCGCACTATCGCTCCGACCATGATTTTGATCTCGAGCAGACAACACACGAACTTGACCAGCAATGCTGCCCTAGGTCGCAACTCCATACGCGTGAGGCATTTGCGCAGGAACTTCTCTACCTCACCAAGCTGCATCTGATAGGTATTCAGAGTCACCACCAGACTTTCATCGTCAAATTTTAGCTTGCGCAACTTCACCTGCACGCTGAGCAATTTCCCCTGCATGGTGTCAAGTTCGGTATGAATCAGGTCGCTGCTGAATAGATGACTGTGTTGCGGATCGCTCAGCAGCTTAAAATACTCCTGCTGATAGACGTAACAACGCTCCAAAATCTCGACCATCGCCTGATGAATTTCACCCTGCTCATGCAAAAGCCCTTCGCGACGACGCGCCTCTTCGACCACTAACTCTTCGCTAGACTCTTTTGCGTCTTGATCGTTGACAGCAGGGTTTTGTTGCCCGAGGATGAAATCCTTCAATTTGTACATCTTCGAGAGTTGTGTCGGTTGCTCGGTGAAATAGTTGCCGCTGAGGTCAAGCTTCTCCAAAGAAGTCAAGCTTGCAAAATCGTCCGACAATGCATTCAGCATATTATCGTGCAGAGCCAGAATCTTTAGAGATTCGAGTTTACCGAATCCTTCGGGCAAATTCTCAATTTCGTTACCATCTAGCGCCAAATCCTGCAAATGCTTCAGTTGCGTGATGCCTTCACCAAGATCCCTGATCGTGTTCGAAGACAGCAACAACTGCCGCAAGCGCTGGAGCTTCCCAATACTCTCCGGCAAGATCGAGAGGTTGTTGAATTGCAAATGCAATTTCTCGAGTTGGCGCATATTGCCCGCTTCATCGGGCAGAACTGAAAGTTGATTATAACTCATTGACAAAGTGGTGAGGGGAGTCTGCGAGTAGATCACCGGATCAATGCTCTCGAGCTTATTGTGGCTGACGTCTAGCACCGCCAATTTAGGCAAGCGCGTCAAGCTGTAATCGAGCACAGTGATTTGATTCTCGCTGATCCGCAGCATCTCAAGATTCGTCAAACACAACACTGCTTCGGGTATCATGCTCAATTTGTTGGCGTGCAGGTCAAGAATTTTCAATTTTTGCAGATTTGCCATTTCGCGCGGAATTTCGGTGAGTTTGTTCAGCGATAAATCCAACACCGTCAAATCTTCAAGATAAAACAGTTCCTCAGGCAATTGCGCCAGTTCGAACATCGAAAGATCAAGCTTGGGTGCCCGGGTCGATTTTGCTATGCGAATTGTGCGCAAGATTTCGGTTTGCTTTTTTTGATTCGGAACAATCATCGTCATCTAGAAAAATCGCTTAAAGAAAAATTCACAACAAAGACAGCGCGATTAGAAAACCAAAAATCGCATTTTCGCGAAAAAACACCCCGTGGTTAGCCACCGACTGTTGTTCTTCTAAACTAAATTTTCTGTTTTCAGCCTGCTGAGACACATTTGCATTCCGGTACACAAGATACCAGCGCAGCGCACAAACCCACAGATACAGCCACGCCAAGGCAAAAACGCTCGCTGAAATGCCAAAAGTCCACGTCGCAGACATAGCACCATTTCGGGACGCTTGGTATAGGAGTATTGACCAAAACACGCAACAGAACAGATAAAGCATAAATATTCCAAATACTTCAGCATGACCCAAAGTCAGCGCCAACGAGCGTATCCCCATGCGTGAGTCATCGCTACGGTCTTGTAGAGCGTACACAGTATCGTAAGCGACGGTCCAACAGATGCACCCCAAATACAACAAAAGTGGTGGAGTTATGTTGCTCAGGCCATTCACGGCAATCCATGCGACCCATATCCCGGAATTGAACGTAATCCCCAGCCAAACCTGTGGCGCATCAATCCAACGCTTCATCATCGGATAGGCCAAAACGCCGGGAATAATCAGCAGGGCAACCCACAGAACATTGCGCGGCAAAAGTAACAGCAGACATGCGGCGAGTCCC
>JABSOH010000076.1 GCA_013216065.1 Alphaproteobacteria bacterium | reverse complement strand
TGGACATAATCATATCAACGGCATTGAAAACTTCTGGAACCAGCCAAAACGGCAGATGCGAAAATTCAATGGTATTCCAAAACAACACTTCAGCATGTTCTCGGAAGAATGCGAATGGCGCTTTAATACTGGTTCACCAAAAAAGTTACTTAAAGACCCCTAGTCTACTCTCAAATCTCAATCTTAGGTGTCGGCCCCAAAAATAATATTTAACATTAAGGAATATCGCCGATGGAAATGCCTCAAGCCCGGCTGGTGGATATTACGCTAGACCAGAAGTCTTTGCTCAAACGTTCGCCGCAGGTGGAACACGAGCGTAAGGTGGCGATTCTCGATTTGCTGGCCTTCAATCGTTTTGCTCTCTGTGGCGAAGGCGCGCATCCCGGGCCGTTTAAATTGATCCTGTCCCTTCAGGATAATCGTCGATTGGTGTTCGAGATTTTCGACGAAGAAGATCAGCAGTTACAAAAGATAAACCTGAGCTTGATGTCGTTCCGGCGGATCGTGAAGGATTATTTCGTGCTGTGCGAGAGCTATTTTGATGCGCTCAGGACCATGACAACCGCACAGATCGAGACCATTGATATGGTGCGGCGCGGGATGCACAATGAAGGTGCTGAAGTGTTGGTTAATGTCCTCAAAGACCGGGTGAAAGTCGATAAGCAGACTGCGCGTAGACTGTTTACCTTGATCGCGGTGCTGCATATTACGGGGTAGGACGGCGTGGAGGGCGGCAAAATCGAAGAGTTCCCGGATTCTGTGCTGTTTTGCTGCACACTGAATTCAGTTCGCTCGCCAATAGCGGAAGGCTTGATGAAGCATCTCTATGGCACGGTAGCGTACGTCGACTCGGCAGGCGCGCGTGAGGGGGCGCTGGATGGTTTTGTGATTGCGGTGATGCAAGAGATTGATATCGATATGTCGCGGCACCATCCGAAATCCTTTGAGGAACTGAGTGATAATTATTTCAATGTGATCATTGCTTTATCGCCGGAAGCGCAGCATCATGCGGTGGAGTTGACGCGGACTCTGGCTTGTGATGTCGAATTTTGGAACACTTTTGATCCGACGATGGTCGAGGGTTCACGCGAAAAACGTTTGGAGGCTTATCGAATGGTGCGTGATCAGATCAAAGCGCGTTTGATTAAGCGATTCGGTACGCCGTGAGTCTGTTTCTGGCTTCGGGCAGTCCGCGTCGGGCGCAATTGTGTGCGCAGATTGGTCTGTCGCCGCAGATTTTGGCGGATTTTGCGGTGGATGAAACTCCTAATCCGCAAGAACTTCCGCGTAGATATGCCGAACGGATGGCATTGTCCAAAGCTACTGCTGCTAACGAGATTCTCGATGGTGGAGCGGTTGGCGATGTACTGATTGCGGCGGATACGGTGGTGGCGTTGGGGCGGCGAATTTTACCCAATACCCAAGACCCGGAATGCGCGCGGGTGTATTTGCAGCAGCTTTCGGGGCGACGACATCGGGTCTGGGGTGGTTTGACGGTGTGGTATCGGCTTGAGTCTGGTTGGCAAAAGCGTATACGCGTATCAGAAACTCGGTTGAAATTTGCGCGCTTAAGCACACCAGAGATCTCGGAGTACATCGCGAGCGCAGAATGGATGGGCTGTGCTGGCGGTTATGCGATTCAGGGGCGAGCGGCACGGTTTGTCGCACACATACAGGGGTCGTATGCCAATGTGGTGGGGTTGGATGTTACGCATCTCTGGTGTTTATTGCCTAAAGAGACGCGGAGAGACGCATGACGGTGCGTATTGCGGTGGCCGCAAACGATAGTCTGGTCAGTCGCTATTTGCTACGTACTCTGTCTGATCATCTGCCCGAAGGTTATACTCTGGAGTTGATCCTGCACGAAACCGCGGTTTATCCTTGGCGAGCGCGATTCCATCGCTTCACCAAAGCCGCCTTTCCAAATTTTGTGCGCGGTTATCTCACGAATCCGTACTGGCGTTTGAGGTTTCTCGAAAAGCGTGCCTATACATTCGAGAGTACAACTTTATTCGGATGCGGAGTGCCAACTTTGCCCGAGGCTGTTTCGCGGTTGCGTGTCGGGCGGATTCATGATGTTGAATCAGTTGAAAAGCTTAAAAAACATGATATTGACTTTCTTTTTATACAAGGAACTTTGCCGATATATTCTGTGGTGTTGCAGACCGTACCGCAGGTGATTGGGCTGCATTTTGGCCTGTTGCCGCATTATCGCGGGCTACACTCGCAAATCTGGGCAGCAGCCCGGGGTGATCGGGCAGGAGTTGCCGTGACTCTATATCGCGTGACCACAAGCCTCGGTGGCGGTGAGGTGCTTGCCTGGGATCGGATTGACCGTGATGCACGATTATCTCTGATTGCGTTACGTGCCTTAAGTATCCAGCGTTTGTGTGAATTGGTGTTGGTGCATCTCAAAGACGATTCGAGATCAGATTCAGCCAGAATAGAGTCCATGCGCGTTGATGATCCAGAGACTTTGCCGCCACTTTTGCCACCAGCCTCGCTTTGGACGCGCTTCTGCGCGGCGCGAAATTTGCGCCGATGGGCACGACAGGCCTAGAAAAATCCTTGGCACTAACTTGGGATTTTTGTCATAACCAAACTCAGTTTATTCGGGCGCAGAACCGAGATTTAGGGGGGCATTATGTTGACATCAAACAATGGTGTATCAGGGCAGGAGTAGCCTCTGCCGCTTTCGGGGGCGACATTTGCGGTGACTTTGAGTATCGCAGGCGCGGTGAAAGTCGGTATGATCACGGCGTTATTTGGTGGCGGATTCGGATTGGGAGTCGATGTCCGCGACGGTTTCATGTTGGCGGTGAAGTAGGCCGAAAGATTGGTCTTGAAGTGATCATTGATGACGATCAGTGCAAATCCGGTATCGCGGCGCAATTGGCTGATCGCATGATTCAGTCTGGAAAGATCGATGTCTTAACCGGGATTCATCTGGTCGAACCTTGCCATGGCTGTGGTGCCTTCAGCGATGGAGGGGTGTTTTGTCTCTCGCCGTGGGCGTGTACCCCACACCCGCGTGGGGGGTAAGGGCTGCTATGCGCACTATAATTCAACATCGGGCAATCTGTTGGAGGCTGTGGCACATGATTTTAAGATTTTTCGCACTGCTTTGGAGCGGACCGTGCCCAAAGCAGACCGCAGTCGAGGAGGTCGTCCCGCTTTCGATTATGTTCTATTCAAAGTCTCATCAATTTTAGGTTCTCGGGGGTGTCCAGTTTTTGCCTCGGTCTAGAGGCACTATTGTTGTAGGCGATGTTGGCCAGGATGATCTTTGCTCTTGCACGTACAAGACTAATGGCGCGAATGGAGAGAGCCATGCGCTGATTTATGCGTGGGCAAAGACATGGAGAGAACGAATACGCGATCTGCTGGCGTTGCCGCGTGCGATGTAAGACGGCATGGGTTTGCCTTAGGGTTTCCTGCGATGGAGACGGGGAATCAGTCCCTAAGGAATGTTTCGTTGGCCCCCGAGCGATAGGCACTATCAAGGCGAGTTGCATCCGTGACAGCATAGGCACGAATGAAACCTTGAACGACGGTCAGCAGCGATGTGGCTCTTATAACCAGACAACGGAATGGCTATATCCTGACCGCCTCTTTACCTAGACGGAATTTCACTGTCCAGCGGACGTCAACATCCTTCCGGGCGGGGGTCTGGCCCAGTGCGTCAGGCCAGATATCTTCGGCTTCACTCCCCGCACTTCACGGCGTGCTTTTCCTCCTCACGCAACCGCTGCCCCGGCGCAGAGACCAGGCCACAATCTGACTACCGCGGGGGGGGGACGCACGACGCTGGAAGATCGCCCTCGTCAAACGCTCCCGGAATACTAGACGCGTCGCCCCGCCAGACCCCAGACCTAAAAAGCGCAACTGGCCCAGACGATCCCGGATCAGAAACTCCATGCGCCCATCGCTCACATTGTGTTGCGTTGCCAGCGTTGAACATTAACACAGGGGTGGACGATCTTCCTTGCGAGCCACGGGAATGCTGCAAACCCGCCCTCATCACGGAATCTCAAAGTCAACACAGGACGATCATATCTTCGGAGGATCACCCGCCGCAGATAAACGCGCCAAATGCAGCGAAAAGGCTCAAATTCTTCATTAACTCCCCCCAAAAAAAAGCGTCTCAAGTTCAAAAATACCTCTCAGGATAATGAATCACAAATCAAACAAAAATCATGGTAAATGGAACTGTTCAACTGTGCCAATGCGTATGCGAAGGAATGCGCGCTTTAGGTGTTTTGTTTAGCGTGATTGACCGAACCATGCCCACTGTTACTGTTCGGACAAGCATTGAACGGCTTGTAATTTGGGGTAATGCTGTTTTTGATGGTGGCGGGGTTGACGCTGATCTTCGGCGTGATGGAACTGATCAACCTTGCGTTCACAGCACGTTTTACATGATTGGCGCGTTTGCGACGGCTGTGGCAGTGTTGGACGGGGTTGTTTTTCTTCGCGGTGCTGTAAAGTTCCACTGTCGCGGCCAAGGTTGAGGTATTGGCTGAGGCAACGACTGCTCGCGAGCTTTTTTAGCTACTTCGATCAGATTCTGGCGATGTCTGTGTTGCGTGGGTCTGTGTCTGGACTAGATTTCGGCAAGCACGCCTACGTTCGTCGGTGTGCTGCTCAAAGACAGCAAATAAGCCAATGCCCTAGACACGAAGCGTGGGATACTAATGCGGAAGAGTTTCTATATCTCCAGAGATGTAAATCTACTGAAACTCAGCCAGCAGGAAACTCGCTTTCCAAAAGAGAAATCCGAAGACTGTAGCAAACAAACATCCGCACCGCCAAGAGCGTTCTTAAGGAAGATGCTATCGGCCTGAATGATTTTTAAGTTATTTTTTCTTCCTAAAGTGACTATTTCTTAAACTGACTATAGAGATATTTCAGGTCTGGGCCAGCCAATAAACCAAGCAGAAGACCCAAAACGATAAAGACACCCACACCAGAAATCGCACCGAAAATACCACCGGTAATTTCAGTTCCTGTTCCCAATAACAATCCTACAACTCCAAATACTACGGCTCCAATAAGTCGGAATTTCATATCACTCCCCTTTCAAGAGATTAGTCGCCAACCCTCAAAATACTCCTTAATTGAAGTAAGCTATGAGAGACGAAATTATCCAGTCATAGGTTTATGCTAATACGAAAGATGAGAAAAGTCAACGCCGAGTTCTTAAGTGACTTTTGAGCCATAGTGTATCACCTTTGCGGCCCCACGCGCATAATTTTGGTGTTGCAGACCCTGAGTTTCGGGTCTTTGACGCGCATGGCTTGCACATTGTTGATGTACCGAATACCCCGTCGGCAAACATTTTGGCTGTCGAGATGATGATTGCCGAAAAAGCCAGCAAGGATATTACCGCAGCGTAGGATCGTATAGACAGTCTTTAAGACCCGATAGTTCGGAGATCCCGAGTTGCCCCATTGTATTCACCAATTCTTGTTGCAAGAGACTCATGACGTGATCCGCGCCTGAGCATACACCGCCGTCAGCAAGTAGCGTATAGTCGGGGAATTCCTGCCGCAAACCTGACAACACATCTACCGCCGAAGGCCCGGACTCTAGTTGTCGCCCACCGTGGTTGGAGACCACTACCCCGTCGTAGCCAAGCTCTTTAGCTCGCGCGATATCTGGTGTTGAGAGCAGGCCTTTGATCAACAATTTGCCTTTCCAGCGTTCGCGAAGTTCCTTCAATTGATCCAACGACTGATGGCCTTTGATTAACTCTTTGACATAATACACTGCCCCCTGACGCCCGAGGTTGTTCGGCATATAACGATCAAGAATATGAAACTTCGGCACTTCGTGTGCCAGAGTCGCCAACGCCCAGCGTGGGCGCAGCATCATCTGAATGACATTGCTGATATCCATGTTTGGTGGCAGCGACAATCCAACCGCCAATTCACGCTCACGCCGCGTCCTCACCGGAATATCCACCGTCAACAGCATGGTATCGAAACCTGCCGCCTCAGCGTGCTGGATCACATACTCGCACACCTCCGGGATCGTTGGGCTTGTAGAGTTGAAACCACGTATTCTTGCCCCCGCAACGGCGATTTTTTTCGTGGGGCGTGGTTGCAAAAATGCTCAGCGTAAAGGGCAGATTGTGCTTCTGTGCACTTTGGGCAAGGTACTCTGCTACCTTCGGCCACATCAAGCCACCGAGCCCAATCGGCGCAACGCCAAATGGTACCGCAAATTCTTGCCCAAGTACCGTCGTTGTGGTGTCCACGGGCTTCCCACTATGGTGTAAGTAGTTGCATCAACTGCACACGATCCAGTGAAGCACGATTGTGCTGTTTGCCCAAATCGCGCCCGATGCCTCCGTTCAGATATTCCCACGCGAAATGCGGAATTCGCTGTTTGGCTTTGCTGCGTAGCGCTGCAACACCGGGAAACTGACGGTCCATTTTTATTTTGCTTTCCTCACTAAGGCCTATCCAATGAAAGGCCTGTATCAGATTCCGAGATAACGTTCCATCAATTTCGCATTCAACTTGGCGAATGCTTCCTGCCAGACTCTAACTCCGCACTCAAGCATCACAATGTGATCAGTTGTGAGCGCTATTTTACTCAGCAAGTTATACCATCAGCGAGAAATCTTGACTCCTGTGGCTTCCCATTTTTGAATTGATTTGATTCAAAGTGGTAAAGGAGATTAGCCATGGGATTAGCCATATCGCTTTGGGAAGATTTTTACGCAAGGTGCGTGATCCTCGCCAGATACGGTGCTTTTTGGCACTTGATGCGGTCTATAATGGACCGTCAGAAGCAGCGAAGATTGGTGGTATGGGACGCTCCGAGACTGATTTCAATGCCCATGGGCCGGAGAGCCTTCCCAATGATGCAGGAAACAGGTCGAAATCGTTGAAACAGGCTCTGAGAAAGATGGTTTAGTTCGTTGGCGGTGCATTGACCCTTGTTCGGGTGATCAAAGAACGCTTCGGTGTTGAATGTTCCGGGCGCTCTGTTTATTTAGCCAAGCTTGGCTTTTCCCATATCAGCGACTATCCGCAACAAAATGGGCGTGTGCATTCAAAAAAACTTCCCCTGCACGCTCGCAGCCCACATAGTCCATTTGCTCCAAACAGGCCCATGGTTCCAGGACGAAGCGCGGGTTGGACAAAAAAATGGGAGTTGGGCGAAGAAGAGAACGCACTTTGCCGCAGATCAACGCCATGATAATGCCTATAGGCTTTAAATACTAAATTATCGATTTAAATCTTTATATTATACTGGTATTGGAATAGGCCTGATCAACAGAGGCTAAACATGCGTTAAGTGAAATAAAAAAAGCGCCGAGTGTATAAAGCACCCAGCGCTGAAGGCAATATAGACAGATTCCTTCCTATCTTCGGCGTTCTTTAATGTCAAGAAGATATTTTTGGCACTATGGTTTTTTGTGCTCAAAAATTCCTCATCATTTAGGGAACGCGACAATGGTTATTTCCGATAGAAAGTCATTTACCACCATAGAAAGAATTAAACAGAACCAGAATACATGACGATACACTGGGATACTTCTATTTACTATCAAATTTTGTTGAAAGGTGATTCACCAAGCGTAGTTTTTGTATTTTCTTGAACTCTTTTGTGTGGAAATGTTTTTTTACTATGGTCTTTGCGTCAGGTTTATTTGACCTTGAAGATCGTCTTCAGCGTTTTGGCTTTATCCGCTCCTGTGCGGTCACGGACGCGGCACGACATGATGGAAGTCTGTTGCCTGTGCTCATCATGCGGCACAACACCGGTTCGGAAGCTTGGGGCGATACCTCCTACCGCTCCAGAAGCCCAAAGGCAAACCAATGCCACCCCATATCTCACGCGGCAATGAAGGCCACGTGTCCGTTCACACCATATGTTTTTGGAGAACAGAAGCAGTGGATTGGTCTTTCTATCAGGACGATCAGCATCAAGCGTGCCGAGGCTAGCTCGCGAACATCGTTTACAACATCAAGCGTTTGATCTTCTTCAAGCGAAAAGCGACCACGGTCCATCCATGAGACGTGCAATATCTCTTAAACCCAGCAAAAACATCAAACAAAGCGAAAGAATCCATAAAAAAACACATTTCAGAACTTGATTGCCGGAAAGTACGCAAACTCAACAAAAAAAATCAGTTCTTAGAGGTGTCTAATTGATCAAACAAGGTAAGAGCGCTCAAGAGATTTGGCCTGATGCTCCGAACAAGTCCGCACAAAAAAGGCGTTGACGCGCGCTTGGACGGTGAAATTTAGGAAAGCAATGGCTGATGGGATGGACATAGCAATCTCAGTGTTTGGTTATAAGAGCCATATAGTGATTGATCGCCATTCCTGCACACTCCCTTGTTTTTAAAGTAGAGTCTGCCCCCTATTTTTGAAGGAGTAGACGAATGCGAAGCGCCGATTTTCCGAGGCACAAATTATTGAGATGATCAAGGAGCAGGAGGCTGGCCTGCCGACAGCGGT
>JABSOH010000075.1 GCA_013216065.1 Alphaproteobacteria bacterium | reverse complement strand
GCCCGCGCGACCCAAGAGGCGCGGTTCCAGCAATCCCCCTCCTTGCTCTGATCTGTCGTGTCTGCGATGTGATGCTACTTGGGTCATGTGAGACCCTCCTTATTTACAAGAATCTCGTATTTCTCATCTCGTAACTACAATATCTAGCATGGCCAAAAGGACTAGCCAAACTGTATCATACGAGGCTATTGTGAATCGAGGCTACTCTTAAAGCCAGCGCGTTCAAACTGTGATAAAAACGCAACAGTCAGGAAATTCTTACGCCACGACGACGCGCCCTGCCAGCACAAATCAGTTCTTGAACCTCTGGAGATGCAGTTTTTTCACTACGTTTCCAATGTTTTCTCAAGCCCATATGATACCCCTCACTAACACGCAGATTGGTTCCTTCAGTGCCGATAATAATTTGAACTGCGATGGCAAATTATCGTAGAATCGTTGTATAGGCTGGACTTGGAGTCTAGGGGTTTATGGGCGTTAAAAGTTAGTGAAGTAACGTGCTGGTAACATCAAGTGATCATAATGAGATTAGGAACCTTTTTTTTGCCCACACAGTTTGGAATCCCGTGCATCAATGTACTACTGCTGTGTACTCTTCTGGCAGTCTCGGCTTGTGCGAGCGCACCGTATGATCCCTTAGAACGCGTCGAATACGAACGTATCAACGACCCCCTAGAACCCACCAATCGCGCAATCTTTTCGTTCAACACTGTCATTCAAGCAGTGATCATGCGACCTCTAGCAATCGCCTACGACTCCTTGCCCGAAGGCGTTCGAACTGCTGTTGGCAACTTTTTCACCAACCTTGCTGAACCGCGTAACATCGCGAACGCCCTGCTCCAAGGCGATCCCAAGACTGCTGGCACGTCGCTTGGGCGATTTGTCACCAACAGTTCGGTCGGGTTGGGCGGATTGATCAACATCACGGGTTCTGAAAACCATGGCCCACGCGATTTTGGACAGACCATCGCCCTCTGGTCGGGCGGCACCGGAGCACACCTCGAATTGCCATTTCTCGGCTCGTTTTCAGTGACCGCCGGGATTGGATTCCTCGTCGATGGACTCTACAGCATTCCGAAAATTCAAGCTAACCGTGGCGGACACAACAATCTGCCCTTGCTTATCGGTATCAATAGAGGCATGATCATCTACAGTGATAACCTCGCTGCAATCGACGAAATATATCGCACCTCTCCAGACCCATACACCAGCTTCCGCAATATCTATCAACAACGCCGTAGGCAATTTGTCTTTGGCGGTTCGTATGACCTTGACAATCTGGAGATCGACTGATGCGCTCGATCCTATTTGCTCTGGCACTGCTATTCTGCACCCCGTTTGCGGCCTTTGCTAACACGCAGGAGACCGCTGCAAAAGACTTTGTGCTTGAGTTGTTTGAACGCTTCCGGGAAATATACGCCCCCAACAATCCTGATGCCGAACAACAATTGTTGCGCTACTACGACGATAATTTCGATCATCAACGCATTGCACGCTTCATCTTCGGTAGCTACATCCGCCGAGCATCCCAACAACAGTTCGAGCGTTTCTCTGAATTACTGCCAAAGTTTGTTTTTGGTCAAATCAGCCCGCAGATCGAAAAGTATTTCTCTGCCGAAAACTCGGCTACATCAATCAAGATCACTGCGGTTCGCCCACTGAAAAAACAACACGTGATAGTGCATACCCGCTACACAGGGCCGCAGGAAACCGAAATTCGCGTACGCTTGCGCCCGAATGCCGACGTACTTAAAATCCTTGATGTTCAGATTGCCGGTATCTCGATGCTGCTCGCGCAGCGTGATCTGATTGGCAGCATGATCAAGCAAAACAATGGTGATCTTAACGCCTTCCTCGATCAACTTAAGGACGAAGCAGAAACATCAGGCAAAGCCAACGCCTGAAGATTGCTTACCGCAAAATTTCTTGCTTGGTGCGTTCACGTGCGCAGTGTTTTAAGGTTTGCGCTCAAAGCAGATTTCAAGGCCTTGGCACAAAACAAAAGGGTTTTTGGCGATGGAGATTTTCGACATTCCCGCCCATGCTCGAGTCGGGGTGATCTTTGGTAGCAAAAGCGATTGGCCAACCATGCGGTGCACCACTAAAGTTCTTGATACCCTCAAGATTGTCTACGATCACCGCATTGTCTCAGCGCACCGCACGCCAGATCGTCTCAGCGCCTACGCAAAATCAGCGACGAACAACGGTTTGAAGGTGCTGATTGCTGGGGCTGGAGGTGCAGCACATCTGCCGGGGATGGTAGCAGCGATGACTCATTTGCCCGTACTCGGTGTGCCGATCACGACGCAGGAATTACACGGCCTCGACAGTTTGTATTCCATCGTGCAGATGCCCGCTGGAGTTCCAGTCGGATGTCTCAAGATTGGGGCGGCTGGCGCGCACAATGCAGCTCTGTTAGCAGCATCGATTCTTGCCCTAAGTGACCCCGCGCTCAGCGCACGTTTGCAAGACTATCGCGCCAAACAAACCCAAAGCATCACGCAAAAACCATGAAAGACTTGGGAATTCTCGGCGGCGGGCAACTCGGGCGCATGACTGCCATGGCCGCAGCGCAGATGGGTTTGAGTACGCTGATCTTTGACCCCAACCCCAATTGCTGTGCGGGGCAAGTCTCTGCGCTTCAGCTTGGAGCTTTTGATGACACTGCGGCACTGTCAGCCTTTGCTGAGCAGGTTGCAGCGATCACCCTAGAGTTCGAAAACATTCCCAGCGATTCAGTGCGTCACCTCGCAAATCTCAAACCGATGCATCCCAGCGCAACGTTGTTAGAAATTTGCCAAGATCGTCTGAGCGAAAAGACTTGGCTCACCACACAGGGGCTTAAGGTAGCGCCGTACCACGCCATCAATCAACTCGAAGACATACAGAGCGCACTTGCGCAGGCAATCACGCCGTGTTTGCTGAAGACACGCCGTTTTGGCTACGATGGCAAAGGACAGGTGCAATTCGCACCCGATGCCAACCCAGCCGAGTGCCAAGCCGCATGGGAAGCCATGGGCAGAGTGCCATGTATCCTCGAAAGCTTTGTGCCGTTCGAGTGCGAGGTCTCGCTGATCGTGGCGCGCAACGCCCACGGCGCATTCACGCACCTGCCCCTAGTCGAGAACCACCACGAAAGCCTGCCCGAAGGTGGAAAAATCTTGCGCACCACCCGCGCACCTGCTGAGGTAAGCCCGGCAACACTACAACAGGCCGCCGATATCGGACGTCAGGTCGCCGAAGCCAGCAATCTCGTTGGCGTATTGGCACTGGAAATGTTCTTGCTGGCCAATGGCGCGCTGATGATCAACGAGATGGCTCCACGTCCGCACAATTCAGGGCATTGGAGCATCGAAGGCGCTTCAGTCAGCCAGTTTGCTCTGCTGGTGCGCGCGGCCTGCAGCTTGCCCCTGCCTGAAACCATCACCGCAACCCAATGCGAAATGCACAATCTGCTCAACGATGAGGCCGACGATCTTGGTACTCTACTGCGTACTCAAGAGAATCATGTGCATATCTATGGCAAAGGTGTCGCCAAACCTGGCCGAAAAATGGGGCATGTAACCCGGAAAACCTGATTTTTGCGTCCAAAAACAGCATTTTTGCCTTTTACTTGCTGGGACAGTGGTATAGAGTCGCGGTATTGGTGCTTGAGCAATGCTTGAGTGGCCTTTTGTTTTTGTGACTCTGCTTAATGTTCTCCAATTTGTGGCGCACATAGCTCCATCGTCTTGTTATCAACCGTGCGACAAAGAACCGCTGCATTTACAGCATTGAGGGGGCAACGTGCAAATTAACGTCCGTGATAATAATGTCAGTCAAGCGCTACGTGTCTTGAAGAAGAAACTCCAGCGCGAGGGCATTTTCCGGGAAATGCGTCTGCGTCGCCGCTTCGAGAAGCCATCGGTTCGTCGCGCCCGCGAGAAGGCTGAAGCTTCACGGCGTTACCACAAGATGCTACGTAAGCGTATGGAGCACGAGGGTTATTAGGTTTGGATAAAACGTCCACAGGGATGTTAACCAGTTCAATTTGGATGTTCATGCGCCTTGAAGCGGTTCTTTGATGCCTTGATGGTCCCCATCAAGGAGTTGTCCGGTGGGAGTGTCTGTTTTGTGCTCAACGCTTGAGTATTTCTGCAAAACTGTTTCGCGCGAGTCCAGGGTTTTGGCGCACATCCGGGGAAGGGCCGGGCGAGCGTGAGATTTTGGGTACGCGAGCAACGACAGGATTGACTGTGCAAAACAGTTTTGGAAGCACTTAGCTTGGCATGAAAGGGCGTGCACCCTATCGCCTTCAAAAATGCAAAACATTGTTCTCAGGTAGTGCCACCCAATCAGTTTCGTATTCCTCTAGAGGTTCGGATACCACGACCCATCCACCAAAATCCTGATCCCAACGGTAATACAATATGTTGGCGGATACCCATTGCTGGCATAACTCACGGTATAGAAACGATGGCCATTGCTCAAAGCTGCCGTCGTACGTATGTGGGCGATTGGGCACAGCAATTCATTCAAAATCCATCACAGCCTCTGCCATAACTTCACAAGGGTTTTCTTCGAGACCCCCCAAGGCACCAGAAAGATGGCTTCGCTGTCGGTTACCCCCTTGTCAGTGCGCATACAAATCATCGTTAATCGGCATATCTGCTGATTTGCGTATATACTGATAATCGGCTACCTGTTCACTCATTCGGCTACCAGTCCATTCATCATGAAACCCCACTTTAATTTTAGGGTAAATGAGTGACAGTTATCGCGACTGGTTGCTGTTCCTGTTAAGGCTCGGACGTGTGCAACAAGCAAACCCGAGCATACTTGATAGGCCAGAGAAAACAAGTTTGGATCAGACCACGCAGGCATCACATCGCGATATTGTCCTAGTTCAACTCTTGTGCTGTACCCACGATATGCCGAAACCGTCGCCGTTGGTTTCTATTTTTCTTTCTTCAGCACAGCACGATTGCACGATAAGCGAATGCTCGGTCAAACTCACGATCTCGGAAGGAAAAAGCGGTTTTCCAAATATACGCTACCCAACGACACATCAGAGCAGCTTTCGATTTGAGAGGTAATCCAGAATTGAAACAGTGAAAAGCGATGTTGTTCCATCGGTTAAAACCTGTTTGGCTCTGGGTTCTCGAGCGTATCTCGATATGGCCTGCCATCTTTCACTTGGTCTTGTCACAAAAGCACTCCGTGAAATGGCTCAATCTAGCGTCCCCTGTTATGCGTTTTGGCATACAAACTTACGAGTAAACCGCTCGCTGTTTTTTCAAACAGACATATGGAAACACCGCATGCACCAATGCTGCTATTGTTGCAGCTATCAGAAGCCCTGAAATACCTAACGCAAACCGTGCATACTCAAAATAGCTTTCGTTCACGGATTTGGGATGCTCAAAAAAGATACGCCGTAGCATTAGTTCACCTCTTGGAAATGGGGTTGAGGCAATTTTATGCGTATCATTCGCGGATTTTGCCCATAAATTTTCTTTAATTTGACTTTTTTGAGAAAAATTACCGATAATGTGCAATGTTTTGTGACATGGATCATATTGACCGCAAAATCCTTCAAATCGTACAACACGATGCCGTAATTTCACTCGACCAACTCGGTGAGCACGTCAGTCTATCCCGCAACGCGTGCTGGCGCCGTGTCAAACAACTAGAAAATCGTGAAATCATCATCCGGCGTGTTGCCCTTGCTGAATCCTGAATTGCTGGAATTGAGCCTGTAGGCATTTATTCAGATCAAGATCGAATATCATGACCCTGGTTGAACGCACAATTTCTGCCATTAACCACTACATCTTTTCCGGAAATTTTGGGTGTATACCGCACTTCGGGAGATATCGATTATTTCATCAGTACCCAGGTAACGGATATGGCGCATTACGACCGACTCTACAAACGCATAACCGCTATGTTACCGATTGCCGATGTATCTGCAAGTATTGTGATGGAAAATATCAAAGACACCACAGAATTACCCGTGTAGCCTTTAGACAAGAGATGTTGTTTTATTTTTTGGTCCTTAACAACAACCGTGTACGCTTCTGCGTCGTTTGCAGGCTGGGCTGAGCACCGGATTGCATACTGGATTCCTCGCGAAGTTCCGGCACGATTGGCAAAGCCGAGGCTAGGGTCGCACCACGCAAAAACTGGAAATTTTTACTGGTAAGATCATAATGCGCACACTCCCCGAGCATCACGTCATCCCCGCGCAAAATCCTGCTCTCGCCACACACCCGCACCCATTGCTCGACAGCTTGGTACAAACCCCGATCACCCTCGATGTACAACCGTTGCGCCGGGTCGCTATTGCCATCATCCCCACGCACGTTCTCGGTAAAGTACGCCTCGCGCAAGGTTAAATCACCATCTTCCGCGTTTAGCTCAAGAATGCCTTCCATGTTCTCGGCAGCAATCTTGTTTGTTTTCTGCACAAAAAGCACATTCCCAAACGCATACACTCGTCGCGTAGCGCCTTGATAACGCAAGGATTCTTTGGCAGTGATCACGATATCGTTGTTTTGCAAACGCAGTGCATCACCCGTCACCACCACATCCTCGCTTTCGGGCAGAACATTGGCAAAATCTCCCTCTATCTCAAGATTTCCCTGCAAGACACGCACATTACCCTCAAGCTCTATACGGGTGATAGTCTCAGGGTCATCAGCATAATACGCCCGCGCACGGTCACTCCACGTTGTCAATGCACCACGGATGATCCGCACGCGACCCGTCGCAAGATAGTGTTGCTGATCCACGATCCACGCAATCCCACTACCAGCATCGATATTCAACTCATCGGCAGTCGCCACTGAACACAAACTCGCGCCGATCCACAATCCCAACAGAACTTCTTTGCCACCAAAACGCCTCATCCAGCCTGCTCCGCCGTATTAGTCCCTATCACCATCTCAGTTTCACCGAGAAATTCATAATAGGCAAACCCTTCGCGCAAACGAAACCCTGCTGCAACCACATCAATCGATTTCCCCATCCGTCCAGAAATCCGGCTGTAGCCTTCGGCTTTGCGCTGATCCAGGCGCACCACCGCCGATTGCGTCTTAAGATCACTGCCGCGTGCATCCTGAATCCGGACATCAGCGATAAGCTGTAATACCCGTGATTGCTTATTATACAGCCCGGCCCGGGCGGTCACTGTCATCCACGCACCATCCCGCCGCGTTGCCATCATCCGTAGCCGCGTCAACAAGACCTCGTCACTGCCCTCGGTGATAATTTGTAGACGTTGCGCTTCGAGATCATAAACCGTATCCCCAACGCGTACGACCTGCTTTGGATCATAAACACTCAACATTGCATCACACAACAAACCATCACCATCTTTGCGGCTAGAGCGCAACGGCTCAAGAGCAATCCACGGCCACAATACCATCATCACAAAGAATGCGAAAAACGCCACCAGCACCGCATACATAAAACGACGTGGGCGTAAGATTGGCGGGTTCGGCGCGACCAGACCACTCGGTTCGTTGAGCATCAGCGCACCTTCAGCAACAACAGATCGTGGAGATGCACGATCCCGATGGGGCGTTGCTCTTCGACTACGAAGAGCACGGTGATTTTATTGCACTCCATCATGGTGATAGCCTCGGCACACAACAGGGTAGGAGCGATGGTTTTGGGGTCTTCGGTTGCGATCATCGCGGCGGTGCGCCCCAATAAATCACCATCAAGATGACGGCGCAAATCGCCGTCGGTGATGATGCCTACGAGCCGATTTCCTTTGAGAACCCCGACACAACCGAGGCGCTTTTGTGTAATCTCAAGCACCACATCGCGCATTGGAGCCGTGCTGACCACAAGAGGAACTCGATCCTCTTGGTGCATCACTTGCGACACAGGGGTGAGCTGCGCACCAAGCTGCCCACCAGGATGCAATTCGGCAAAATCAGCCCGCGTAAAGCCCCGATGTTGCAACAGTGCTACCGCCAAAGCGTCGCCTAAGGCCAGCATCATGGTGGTGGAATTGGTTGGGGCGGGCGTATCGGTCATCGGGGCTTCGCCGATGGCAGGCAACTGCAACATCACTCTGGCGTGTTGCGCCAGCACTGATTGCGGGTTCGCAGTGACGGCGATCAAAGCAATGCCATGGCGCACCGCAAATTCCAACATCGGCACAAATTCTGCTGAATTGCCCGATTTTGATAGAACCAGCATGATATCTTGCGTTGTGATCATGCCCATATCGCCGTGTGCGGCCTCGGCAGGGGGTACAAAGTGCGCCGGATTGCCCGTCGAAGCCAAAGTTGCGGCGATTTTGCCCGCAATATGTCCTGACTTGCCAACCCCACTGATAATTAGTCGCCCGGCAACCCCAGCCATCAGTTCGACGGCATCGGCAAACTCGACACCGAGGCTGCGCTCCAACTGTCGCAGAGCATCGGCCTCTGCGCTGATGGTTTCGCGCCCCGTTTCGATTGCCGCAGTGTGCTGCATCATCGCCTCAAT
>JABSOH010000074.1 GCA_013216065.1 Alphaproteobacteria bacterium | reverse complement strand
GGGCGGATTCTGCTTTAACACGAGGGATTGTACGGGGGGCAGGTCAGTTATGCCAGTAATGATGGAGAATTTTGCGGTACGGAGTATAGTAGAATCGATCAGTCAGAATGCGAAATTTCTTCATACGGGTGTGTTTGATGCGTACGCGAAAGCATGAAAGTGTATTCTGTTTCCTCATTTTGGTGAGTTTTCCTTATTTTCAGTTTCTTACAAGGGATGTCTGTGAATGATAATGTCATGCCACTGTGCCGGGTTCGAGACGCAAACGATACATCTGCTTTTGGGTCGTGATGATCTCGTACTTGAATGATCCTCAAGATTGCCGCCACCGTATGAGCGATCCGAGCGGATCTCGTATTTCGACAACCCTTCAACAGTGAACCACGAACAGAACTACACCGATGACTTTTGCAACAGGTCTAATGTCTTATAGAGTACGCTTTGGGTGCGGTGTCAAACTAGGGAGGAGGTAGCTGTTTTCGATATTCTAAGGTGGACTAAACGCTTCGCGTTGATCCTCGGGGCTACGCTTTCAGGCCACGCGCATATAGCGCGATGCTGACTGACTGGGCGAGGTTCAATGAATCGACCCCGAATGCGGTGGCTTCGGGGTTTTGTGGGATGGTGATCAGAGCATCGCACAATTTGGCACTCAGGCGGCGCATGCCACTGCTTTCGGCACCGAAGATCAGAGCGCAGTGGCTTGGCCAGTCCATGTCGGCTAGCGAGGTTTCGGCGTTGCTGTCAAAGCCGTAGCACCAAAAGCCCGCGTCCTTCAGTTGCGCCAGTGTTCGCGCGAGGTTGATCACCCGCACCAACGGCATGGCTTCAAGCGCGCCGCTTGCGGCCTTAGCGAGGTGGGCGTTTTCGCTCGCCGAATGGCGTTCGGTACACAGTACGGCATTGGCACTTAGGCAGTAGGCCGAACGCAGAATTGCTCCAAGATTCCGTGCATCTGCCACCTGATCAAGGATCACTACAGTGACGCGATTGGCTTCGCGCCAATGCGCGAGTTGCTTTTCGAAGGCAATCTCAGGCAAAGGCTCAACTGCGGCGCAAAGTCCTTGGTGGGGACTGTCCGGATGTAGCATGGCCGTGAGTTCATTCTTGCTGAGCCGTTGCCACGATAGCCCCCGATCGTGAGCAGTCTCAGTCAACTCGGCAGCAATTGGTGGGCAATGGTACAAGGCGATGATGGCACGCTCAGGATTGAGCAGAGCCGAGCGCACCGCATGCTGCCCGTACAGGATCATGGATGTTTGACTTGAACCGCCGGTGCGGGATTTAGGTACACGTCCACGGCGAGAGGGCGACAATTTTGAAGGGCACTTTGAAGGCATGGCATGGAGTTTTTGTGTGCAGCACTTATCTTTGGGATCATCGCTTGACAGCATAGGTTGCATCCGATATTGAACCCGTGCGTCACTGTGTCCACAAGATAAAGCGATGCGATTGCTGTTTTTTACGACCCATGCAAATTCTGAATTCGCTCAACTCATAGTGCTAAAACGGATCACCCGCAAGTAGATTACACTATGGCTTTAGGTATTTCTAAATCTGTGCGCGGGTCGTGTGTGTTACGCGTACGTCAGAAGTTGGGGGGGAGGGGTGCCAGAGTGGTTAAATGGGACGGGCTGTAAACCCGTTGGCTTGGCCTACGTTGGTTCGAATCCAACCCCCTCCACCACGGATTTTGGTGGGCTGTATGGTAAAAACACGATGCACAGACTTTAAGATATGCGGTTGCGGTGTGGCGAAGACAATCAAGCTTAAGCATTGAAACCTACCAGAATTATCGCATTTAGCCACTCGTATTGATTTAAACTTTGGTGGATGGGGAGCGCCGAACTTTTGACGTGTTTTGCTTTAAAGATGCGGCATGACAATGGGCGATGATATGGGTTTTCCTGCTGTGGCCAGGGGTCGTCGTGGGTATGGTGTTGCTGTGCGTAGAGGCTTTTTTGGGTGTAGCGTTGATGCGGGTGTAGCTCAATGGTAGAGTTCCAGCCTTCCAAGCTGGTCGTGAGGGTTCGATTCCCTTCACCCGCTCCAGATGATGAAAGGCCGAATTTGGTATGAGGTGCTGTTTTTTGGTGTATTGATTTTATAGAATGAGTTTTTTGGGCTGTGACGGCCCTGAGGTTTGGTGATCACTTCACGGATTGTTTAAGGAGTTGTGTTAAGGATGGCGAAGGAAAAGTTTAAACGTACGAAGCCGCACTGTAACGTTGGGACGGTTGGCCACGTTGACCATGGTAAGACGACGCTGACTGCGGCGATTACGAAGGTACTTTCGGAGTCTGGTGGTGCTGATTTTATGGAGTACAGCAGCATTGACAAGGCTCCGGAAGAGAAGGCTCGTGGGATCACGATCAACACGGCGCACGTTGAGTACGAGACGGAGAATCGTCACTACGCGCACGTGGATTGTCCTGGTCACGCGGACTATGTGAAGAACATGATCACGGGTGCTGCGCAGATGGATGGTGCGATTTTGGTGGTGAGTGCGGCTGATGGCCCGATGCCGCAAACGCGTGAGCATATTTTGTTGGCGCGTCAGGTTGGTGTTCCGGCGATTATTGTTTTTCTGAACAAGGTTGATCAGGTAGACGACGAAGAGCTTTTGGAATTGGTTGAGCTTGAGGTACGTGAATTGCTGAGCAATTACGATTTCCCGGGTGATGATACTCCGATTATTTCGGGTTCTGCGCTGGCGGCGTTGGAAGGTCGTGACGACAACATTGGTAAGGAGAAGGTTCTTGAACTGTTGGCGGCGATTGATGAGTACATACCACAGCCGGACCGTCCGAAGGATCAGGCATTTCTGATGCCGATTGAGGATGTTTTCTCGATATCAGGTCGTGGGACGGTTGTGACGGGTCGTGTTGAGACTGGTGTTGTGAAGGTTGGTGAAGAGATCGAGATTGTAGGTATCCGCGGCACGAAAAAGACGACGTGTACGGGTGTTGAGATGTTCCGCAAGCTGTTGGATCAGGGTGAAGCGGGTGACAACGTTGGTGTTCTGTTGCGCGGGACGGGACGTGATGATGTTGAGCGTGGTCAAGTGTTGGCGAAGCCTGGTTCGATCACCCCGCACACGAAGTTCAGTTGCGAATGCTACATTCTGAACAAGGATGAGGGTGGTCGCCACACGCCGTTTTTCTCGAATTATCGTCCGCAATTTTACTTCCGCACGACGGATGTGACGGGTTCTGTGATGTTGCCCGAGGGTACAGAGATGGTGATGCCGGGTGATTCGATTACGATGGATGTTGAGTTGATTGCCCCGATTGCGATGGACAAGGGCTTGCGTTTTGCGATCCGCGAAGGCGGCCGTACCGTCGGTGCGGGGCTCGTGACCACCATCAAAGACTAATTCATGGAGTGATGCCCGATGGCTAAACAGAATATCCGCATTCGCCTTAAGGCGTACGATCACCGTACCCTCGATCAGTCTGCGAAAGAGATTGTCGATACGGCGACTCGCACCGGCGCGATGGTGCGCGGACCAATCCCGTTGCCGAATCGTCTGGAGCGTTTTACGGTTTTGCGTTCGCCGCATATTGATAAGAAAAGCCGCGAGCACTTTGAGATACGTACCCACAAGCGTGTTCTGGACATTATAGACCCGACGCCGGGAACGGTGGATGCTTTGATGAAGCTAGAGCTTGCTGCTGGCGTCAACGTCGAAATTAAACTGTAGAGTGAGAGCAATGCGTTCAGGACTACTGACCAAAAAATTGGGGATGAGTCATCTGTATGATGATGCTGGCCTCCGCATTTCGGTGACGGTTTTACAGCTTGATCAAGCACAAGTTGTTGCGGTGCGTGATAACGAGAACCATGGCTATTGTGCGGTACAGTTGGGTGCTGGGAGCCAGAAGTCGCAGCGCTTGAGCAAAGCGTTGAAGGGGATGTATGCGAAGGTTGCGCTACAACCCAAGGCAAAATTGCGCGAGTTTCGGGTTTCTGAAGATGCCTTACTTGAGGTTGGTACGGAGCTTGCGGTATCGCATTTTGTTGTTGGGCAGTGGATTGATGCCACAGCGATCAGCATTGGCAAGGGCTTTGCTGGTGTGATGAAGCGGCATAATTTTAGTGGCATGCGTGCTAGCCACGGGGTGTCGGTTTCGCACCGGGCGCACGGTTCGACGGGGCAGTGTCAAGGGCCTGGACGGGTATTCAAAAACAAGAAGATGGCGGGTCACATGGGGGCGAAGCGCGTGACGGTGCAGAATCTCAAGGTGGTTGGTGTTGATGAAGTTCGCGGTCTGCTGATGGTGAAGGGTGCGGTACCCGGACACACGGGTAGCTGGATTGCGCTGAAGGATGCGGTGAAGAAGTCGGCACCTGAAGGTTTGCCGTTCCCCGCCGGATTGAAACAGGTAGCGGCTCCAGAGGCTGTTTCGGAAGGTGAGGTGCGTGATGGTGAGTGAGGTAAAAGGTATCTCGATCGCCGTGGTTGATCTTGACGGCAAAGAGTCTGGTAGCGTCGCATTAAATGCGGACGTATTTGGTCAGGAAGTTCGGGCAGATTTGTTGCATCGTATGGTGAATTATCAATTGGCGAATCGTCGTCAAGGCACGCACAAGGTGAAGAGCCGTGGCGAGGTCAAAGGTTCGACGCGCAAGCAGTTCCGTCAGAAAGGCACCGGGAATGCTCGGCGTGGCGACGGCAAGGTGGCGCAGTTCCGTGGTGGCGGCTTGGCATTCGGGCCGAAGGTGCGCAATCACAATCTGGACATGCCCAAGAAGGTGCGTCAACTAGCATTAAAGGTAGCGCTCTCGGTGTGTGCTGGTGAGGGCAGGTTGGTAGTTCTTGAGCAACCCACCCTGGATGTGCCCAAAACCAAGCTGTTGCAGGAAAAGCTCGGTAAGTTGAACTGGGGTAAGACTCTGGTTATCAGTAGTGCCGAGTTTGATCGGAATTTTAGCCTTGCAGCGCGCAATCTGGTTGGGGTGGATTTGCTATCCGATCAGGGGGCGAACGTGTATGATATTTTATGCCATGAAACCTTGGTGTTGACCAAAGACGCTGTCGATAGCCTGACCGCCCGGCTGGCTTGGGCATAGGGGGTGTTGAAACTATGAGTTGGAAATTCTTCAATAAACGCATCATCAGCATCGAGCGTGCTTATGAGGTGTTGCGTCATCCAAGGGTGACGGAAAAGTCGACCCTTGCGGCAGAGAATAATCAGATTGTTTTTGTGGTTGCGCAGGACGCCAAAAAGCAAGAGATCAAGCAGGCCGTCGAGCGTTTGTTCAAGGTTAAGGTGGTTCGGGTGAATACGGTGAAGAACCCTGGTAAAATCAAGCGTTTCCGTGGTCGGCCGGGTCAACAGCAAGACGTGAAGAAGGCCTATATCACCTTATCTGAGGGTGAAGCAGTTGATATCGGTGCAGGGCTTTAGGAGAGTAGATTATGGCTTTGAAAAAATTCCGTCCGATGACTCCTGGCACCCGCGATATGGTACTGATTGACCGTGACGAACTGCACAAAGGCGAACCTTTCAAGCCCCTAACAGTGGGTTTGACGAAGAATGGCGGCCGCAACAATTTGGGTCGCATCACCACGCGTCATCGTGGTGGTGGGCATAAGCGGCGCTATCGCATGGTGGACTTCAAACGGCAGCGTTTTGACGTTACGGCCGAGGTCTTGCGGATCGAGTACGATCCCAGCCGTACGGCATTCATCGCGCTGATCCGCTACGAAGACGGAGAACACGCCTATATCTTGGCACCAGCCAAGTTGAAAGTCGGCGCGAAGGTTGTCTCGGGCAAGAAGGTTGATGTCCAGCCCGGCAACGCGATGCCTTTGGCGAACACTCCGCTCGGGAACTTGGTGCACAACATCGAATTGAAACCCGGCAAGGGTGGGCAGATTGCGCGTTCCGCGGGCAGTTATGCACAGCTTGCAGGTCGTGATCAAGGTTACGCTTTGCTGAAACTCAGCTCTGGTGAAATGCGCGCAGTGCGCTCAGACTGCATGGCGACTTTGGGTACGGTCTCGAATGCCGACAACGTGCACCAGAATTTCGGCAAGGCCGGACGCACGCGCTGGAAAGGCATTCGCCCAACCGTTCGTGGTGTGGCCATGAACCCGGTGGATCACCCCCATGGGGGTGGTGAGGGCAAGACTTCTGGTGGTCGCCACCCAGTGTCGCCGTGGGGTGTGCCGACCAAGGGGAAGAAGACTCGCCACAACAAATCGACCGAGCGATACATTATTCGCTCGCGGCACAAGAGCAAGAAACGACGCTGAGGTAAAGATTAAGGAACTCTTATGGCACGTTCAGTCTGGAAAGGCCCATTTGTTGATGGGTATCTGTTAAAGAAAGCCGAGGCCGCACAGGCATCAGGGCGGCACGATGTGATTAAGATTTGGTCACGGCGTTCGACGATTTTGCCGCAATTTGTTGGTCTGACCTTTGGCGTACACAATGGCAAGAAATTTGTGCCGGTGTCGGTGACCTCGAATATGATTGGACATAAGTTTGGCGAATTTTCTCCGACCCGCACCTTTTATGGTCACTCAGGGGATAAAAAAGCCAAGCGTAAGTAAGGAAAGGAGTAGAGTGATGGCGAAGAACGCAGTCCATAGCGATCAATCGACAGTGCAAGCCAGCGCGCGCGCGCTTCGGATTTCGCCACAGAAGCTATCTTTGGTGGCGGATACGATTCGTGGGGCGAAAGTCGGTGAGGCGTTAGCACAATTGCAGTTTTCCCATCGTCGCATTGCCCGGGATGTCAGTAAGGTGCTGGATTCGGCGATTGCGAATGCGGAGAACAACCACAACATGAACGTTGATGATCTTTACGTTCAAGAAATCTTCGTCGGCAAGGCGTTGCGCATGAAGCGTTTTCGCGCGCGGGCTAAAGGGCGGGCTGGGCGGATCATAAAGCCATTTTCGCGCTTGACTATTGTTGTCGCCGAATAAGCAGGGAGTTAAACCATGGGTCAGAAAGTCAATGCTGTCGGATTTCGCCTTGGAATCAACCGAAACTGGGAATCGCGTTGGTATGCCGATGCGAAATACGCCGAGCAACTTCATCAGGATTTGAAAATCCGCAAATACCTGCACAAGCGTTTGAAGCAGGCCGGGATCAGCAAGGTGGTGATCGAGCGTACGGCGGGCTTTGCGCGAGTGAATATTCACTCGGCGCGCCCGGGTCTAGTGATCGGCAAGAAGGGCGAGGAACTGGGACTGGTGCGGGCTGAATTGCTGCGCTTGTTTGGTCTTGCAGTGAATATTCAGATCACGGAAGTGCGTAAGCCCGAGGTTGACGCGGTTCTGGTTGCCGAGAACGTAGCACAACAGTTGGAGCATCGGGTGGCGTTCCGTCGTGCGATGCGTCGTGCGATGCAGAATGCACAACGTCAGGGTGCGTTGGGGATTCGGATCAACTGTGCGGGACGTCTGGGCGGTGCCGAGATTGCGCGCACTGAATGGTATCGCGAAGGGCGCGTACCGTTGCATACCTTGCGGGCTGATGTGGACTATGGTACGGCAGAAGCGTTGACGACCTATGGCGTCATCGGGGTCAAGGCGTGGATATATCGCGGCGATATCATGGATAACGATCCAGCGGCGCAGGAAAGACTTTTGCAAGAGTTACAAATTTCGCGTGGTTCGTAATTTTTGGCGATGGGATTTGGTTTCATCGATAAACCGTAGTTTGAGAAGAAGGTATTCGTTATGTTAGCACCGAAAAGACCGCTGCACCGTAAAGTCCATAAGGGACGTATTCACGGTGCGGCCAAAGGTGGCACGACGTTAAATTTTGGTTCCTACGGCCTGAAGGCTTTGGCGCCAGAGCGGGTGACATCGAGGCAAATCGAGGCTGCGCGTCGCGCGATTGTGCGCCGTGTGCGTCGTCAAGGTAAGCTATGGATCAGGATTTTCCCGGATGTTCCAGTCAGTTCAAAGCCGGCTGAGGTGCGGATGGGTAAAGGTAAAGGCTCGCCGGAGTTTTGGGTAGCCAAGGTTAAGCCGGGTCGCGTGATGTTCGAGATCGACGGCGTGCAGGGTGAAGAAGTCCGCGAGGCTTTGCTGCTTGGCGCGGCAAAATTGCCGATGAAGTGTCGGGTGATCAGTCGTACCTACGGCGAATTCTAGCAAGATCGTAATTTTTGTTCAGTTTAGGAAATGAACCATGAAAGCCATCGAACTCCGCAACAAGCAGCCTGATGAGTTGAAGAAACAGCTTGAAGACTTGCGCGAGGAGAGCCTGAATCTGCGTTTCCAAGCTGCCGCCGGGCAGCTTGCCAACACCGTGAAGCGTCGTGAGGTTCGTCGCAGTATTGCGCAGGTGAAAACGGTTTTGCACGAGAAGTCCTGACTTTTTAGGTTGCTTAAGGAATATTTGGTATAAGGAAAACACATGCCCAAACGCATTCTTCAAGGCAAAGTCGTCTCGAACAAGGCCGATAAAACGGTTGTTGTTCTAGTCGAACGCCGCTTCAAGCACCCTTTGCTCGGCAAGGTGGTGAAAA
>JABSOH010000073.1 GCA_013216065.1 Alphaproteobacteria bacterium | reverse complement strand
ATGCGTCATATCTGGTCTTGAAACTGTCTACTTGGGATGAACGAGATGAGACTATAGTTCAGGGATTGGAAACATTTAACGACAGCATGGCTGGCAAAGTGACCACAGACAAACAGGCGCATTCTTGCGGTTGGGCAGACTCACAGTGGACGGAGATACAGCAAGAGAATTTATGATAAGGCCCGAGAGTCCTATGTTGATTTTGGGTGATCCTGATTATCTGTAAACATTCCTGGAAACGCCTCTAAAGGCTTCAAAGAAACACACCTTGAGCAAACAAGAAAAGCACTACAACGCTTCAAACTGCGCATCGGGCAGGATTGTGCGTATGAAAAAGTTCAGGATATTCGCCGTCATCCACCGCAGTAATAAACAAGCACATATGATCACCAAAAACGTCGCCGCTCTCGCAAACATGAACGTGAAAGCAGCAACTCAATTGCCATAGTGGTGTGCTGGAAAACCATGGAGGTTTTGTGCTGCGATGGATAGTATGTGCGCCCTAGGGAACTCGGCACCAGAATACAAAATCTGTTGCACCAGCATCTCGGTGCAGTGGGGGGGCGTATCGGTTTGTTGGCAATGCGGCTTTATTCGATGTGATGTTTATATCCAACACCTAGTGTGCAATTGTCGCGATGTGCCGACCGCAAACGCAAAACGCAGCGCTCATTTCAACCGACTATTGCGCTAGCAGGAGATTTTCAAATCTCCCAGCAAGTTGTATGCTACCTTGCCCTAACCGATGCCAAGGTGAAATATGCACAGCCGAACTCGCTGCTATATCGGCTTGATCGCGTCTTGACTCGCTCTCTGCTTCGGTGCGATAGATGCGATAATGTCCGCTAGAGTTTCTATCGGGAAATTGCTTATTTGCTAAGGATAATGATTATGGCAAAATCCGTCGTTCAGAAAATCAAACTCGAAAGTACCGCTGGAACCGGCTTTTTCTACGTCACCAAGAAAAATCCCCGCAACCACACCAAAAAATTTGAATTTCGCAAATTCGACCCCAAAGTGCGCAAACACGTAATATTTCGCGAAACCAAAATCAAATAATATTGCGCCTTTACGCCAATATCTAGGTACTTCGTTAACAGTGTCCCTGCTGTATAGTTGGCGTGGTTTATGTGCGGGTGCCATGGGCGCGCGATTTAGCGTACTTGTAGGGCTTTGAGCGTCGTCAGATCAGCCCGGTATCGAAACTTCGGGTCAGGCTGCCGACCACCAGATACCAGCCGTCGACCAGCACAAAAAAAATAATTTTAAACGGCATTGAGATCAGAATCGGTGGAAGCATCATCATCCCCATCGACATCAGGATCGAGGCCACCACCATATCGATGATCAAAAACGGCACGAAGAGCATAAAGCCTATCTCGAAGCCGCGTTTCAATTCGCTGATTACAAAGGCCGGGATCAGGGCGCGCATGGGAGTATCTTCGGCATTTTCCGGAACTTTGATGTTGCCGATATCCATGAAGAGTCCCAAGTCTTTCTCGCGGACAATATTCAACATGAAGCTACGGAACGGGCCAATGGAGCGCTCTAAGGCCTGTTCTTCGGTAATGCGCCCTTCGATTAAGGGCGCAATTCCTTCGTCGTAGACTTGGGTCAAGGTGGGCTGCATGATGAAGAAGGTGAGAAACAATGCTAGGCTGATCAGCACCTGATTTGGTGGGGTTTGCTGAGTACCCAATGCGGTACGTAACAGGGAAAACGCCACAATTAGGCGGATAAACGAGGTCAGCATCACCACGATTGCTGGTGCAAGGGTGAGCACGGCGACGAGGATCACCAATTGGATCAGTCTTCCGGTGACAGTGCCACCTTCTCCGACTTCGAACGAGAACGATTGTGCCAGAGCCGTTTCCGGGATACCAAAGGCGAACGCAACCGCGACCAAAAAGCTCAGCAAGCAGACAAACAGCACCAAGCGAGGGTATTCAGTATTCAGGTGGTGTACAACGCTCACAGAATCGATTCCTTTTTCAGTATGCGCAAAGCCTCAGTGCCAGATACTATGTCGACATCATTGTGCTGGTGTTCGGCCACAACCAGAGAGTGTTCGTGTCCCAGCAAGAGCAGGTGTTCACGATCACGATGCCTGATCAACACCAATTTGCGACGCGCGTCGATAGGTAAGATCTCGGCAATCTTTAAACTGGCCTCTCCGGCGCGCTTGAGACCCAAACGATGTCCCATACCACGCCTGAGCAGAATACCCACACCCCAAATCAGACCCAGCACAAAGATCAATGCTGCGACATAACGCAAATAGGCGCTAAATTCTATGCCCATATCCATAATCAGGTTCTACTCCGGTCGTTGCTTAATGCTGCGATAGGCCTTCTGAGTTTTCTGTGCCCTAGTAACCGCACTATCGGGCGACTCGTCATAATCAGTCACCTTTTGATGGATATCTTTGCATTCATCAAGCAAAGACTGTAACTGCTCGCGCACCATAGGACCAAACCCGCCTTTGTTCAGTTGTAAGGCCATGGTGTTGAGATGGTCAAGTTCCACTTTCAGCGGCTGCCAAGCATCCAGCACTTCATCTGTCTTGCCTACGTGCAAGGATTTTTCCATGGAGGAGAGGACGGTCTTTGCATTGACAATCCGACCGCAAAATTCCACGTAGCCCTCTCGCTTGGCGCGTTCTTCGGGTGCCAACTCGGCAATCTTGAGATCAGCTTCGTCCCTAAGATCAGTTTCGCCGATATTGGGATCCTGATTATCATCGTTGGTCATGAGAAGAGTTCTCCATAATTAAATTAGTCAGTCGGAAATGTACTCATAATGTTAGGTCAAGGCGCATCACAAATGTGCATACGCAATCTCAGTGATTCGCGTCGCCCTTTCAATACTACGAGACCGCGCCAAATACGGATGATAGAGTACCCCCGTTTCTTGATAAAGGTAGCGAAAAAAATCGGCGACGACCAGAAAAGCCTCGATTGGAATTTCCTCACCACCCCCTGCCGCCACGAGCAGACTGGCGAGATCGGCATCTTTTTTTACCGGAACGCCCTTGGCCTCAGCGATTTGAATCAATTGATGTGCCAGATCCCAGGTCTTTTGAGCCAGCACCATCGGGGTAACATCGTCGGCATCAGGCTGATAGCGTAGCGCTGTAGCAGTTTTTTGTGTTGGGTGGTGGACTTTACGACTAGATCGCCCGTGATAGCGCGTTGAGGAAGGCATTGGGTTAGATGTACTTTAGATTTAGATATTGTAGTCACGAGATGAAAAAATGAGATTCTTGTAAAAAGGAGGATCTCACATGACCCAAGTAGCATTACATCGCAGACACGACAGATCAGAGCAAGGAAGGGGATTGCTGGAACCGCGCCGCGCGGGAAGTTGGGGCGGCATAGCCAGAGACAACCGGCAAGTTTATCGACGCGGTTTTCTGGATCATGCGCACCGGTGCGCCATGGCGTGATTTACCGCCGGACTACGGCGACTGGAGCAACACGCACCGTCGTTTGGCGCAACAGGGATGTTGTGGGCAAAGCTTTTAGAAATCTTGATTGACAAGCCTGATGACGAATGGCTCATGATTGGTGCGTCCCATGGCAAAGTCCATGCCTCTGGCGCAAGAGGCGGCGATCAAGAGATGAGCCGTACAAAAGGGGGGCTCAACACAAAACCGCGTTTGGCCGTGGACGCGCTGCCGATCCCGGCTCTTTTTACACAAGGTACAGGAGCAGATTGTAAAGAGGCAGACCGCCTGATTGACGGGCCGATTATCTGATCACTGACAAAGGTCATGATACCAACGATATCCTCGAGAATGCCCTTGAGCAGGGTATGGACCGCCAGAGAAAAACGTTGGCTGCAACACAAGATACGCCAAAAACTCTGCATCGCCGCCATACACATCAGATGCATCGCACTAGGGCTCAATATCTCGTGACTACACTATAACTAGGCTGTGCTGCAAAATTACAAAAATATCCATTGACTTCCCAGTGCCCAAGTGTTGGCAAAAGTAACCAAGAATACTGTGATCTGGTGTGCGGGCGCTCAAGATAATCACGACCTTTATCGCTATACAGACTTTCCAGAGGACGACACAGAAAGTCAAAATCAATCGGCCTTTCAAAAGCTCGATAGAGGGGGGGATCTTCTGCAACAAGGCTATCTTACGCTTATCAGCATCTCCTGTGCCTTACGCGACATCTCTGCTTCATGCAAAAAAAATGGGATGGCAAAAGTGAACCTGAAATTTTAGCTTATCAAAAGATAAAAATACCTTTTCAACAGCGCTAAACGGCACGGAAAGCGTATTTTTGCTGCAGGGTACCATTAGCATCAACATGGTCTACCATGGTGCTGGTTGGCTCAAAGGCGGCTTGGGAAAATTTATCATCGATTGCGAACTATTGCAAAACATCATGCATTACCTCAAGCCCGTACAACCGCCGAGAACGACGTCGTAGTACAGTCCATCAAATGAAATTGGCCCGAACGAAATATTTCTTTGGTCATTCACACACTAAATTAGAGTACTACGAAACCGCGTTCTATTCGCCGTTCCTGTCTGACTGGTGCAATTTTAGTGGCTGGATCGAATCCGGTGCGATCGAAACGCTCAAGCGTGCTCCAAAAACCTGGAAAGCGATTCCCGAAGAGTTCGAGGATCTAGCCATGGATGAAGCTACAAAAAAAGAACTCAATATTTTCGTTGAGCAGCGTAAATCAGAAGGCGGCGTACTAATGGATTTCTGATCCGTGGGCCTGCCTCTTGTCCAAGCTACATCTTTAGCGCACATCAAAATATTGTATTTTCACGATATTTCCTGCAAATTTGCAATAGCCTCTCGACTCGTGCTGCGGTGAAGACGATTCGAGAATCCTCAGGCTCAACCTCGGACGATCGACCTGCTTGGTTCAAAAAAAACACAAATCTCTCTTGACACCACGGTTCTAGTCGGGGGAAATGTCAGTTATGTTGCCGTTTGTGGGTTATAGTGATTTAGAAGAGATTTTGTTGAATTATTCACTAAATATTGCTTAAAGATTTTTTGCGCTCACTCAGTTAAGGACCAAATTAAATAAATGCTTTCAAAGTGTTAGCAGATAGGACGATTTAGACTGTCGCGGTTTCAAAGTGAGCGTTGTTGTGTGGATTGAATTAAAAAAATGTCAAAATGTCTCGTCAGTTTTGCTTTCTTCTGTATCTACGCCTTTGTGTTCCTATGGTTCGTATTGCTGATGACTGACATACTGCCCAAAGATATCGGTGACGTTGTTCCCATGGTGATCGCCATCACCGTTCTCTCGGCTGTCGTGCATTCTTTTTACCTGCTCGGTCTTGGCAAGATTCTCTCACGCGATACGACTCGAGTTGCTGACCATCGTGATCCTAGTCAAAACTTCCGGCGGGTACGAAGCAAAGCCCATTTTGAGCGCTTACAATGCATCAAACAAACGCACGAGGCATCATTGACAAGGGATCGCGGTGCGAAAGCCTAAAGCCTATGAACCTAAAACATTTGAGCTTGAATAGCCATAGGCTGGGGTTCGTTTGGCTGAACGTCCGCTAAAACGGCACAGGATAGTCGTGGTATACCTTGGCGATTTCGCTTTGAACTTCGTCCGTAAGTTCAATGTCCACGGCAGCAATATTGGTTTTGAGCTGTTCCATCGTGGTCGCTCCGATGATGGTTGAGGACAGGTGGTTGTGGCGAATCGTAAACTTGATCCCCATCTGACACAGATCAAGGCCGTGCTGCACTGCAATATTCTGGAAACGTGCGATGGCTTGATCGACTGCGGGAGAGAACCGGGTTTTAAAGCGGTGGAATTGATCCTTCATCACCTCTGGCGAGAAGCGCGATCCGGGCGGATACTGACCGTTCAGGTACTTGCCGCTGAGAATGCCCATCGCTAATGGTGACCAAGTCAAAAAGCTGATGCCTTCCAATGCGCAGGTTTCGATGATATTGCGCTCAATGTGGCGGCGCAAGAGGCTGTATTCGTTTTGCAAGCTGGAGATTTTCGCTAACCCGTGAATCTCGCTAAGACGGATATGCTGGCTCATACCCCAAGCAGTATCGTTGGAGAGGCCAATGCTGCGTATTTTGCCCGCGCGCACTAAGCTATCTAAAGCCTTAAGGACTTCGTGAATATTGGCGATAATACGCGCCTTTGCTCCTGAATCTTGCAATGGCACATAATTCCACCACCTCGACCCCGCAAGGCTTGGACGGTTCGTCGGCCAGTGCAGTTGATACAGATCGATATAGTCAGTTTTGAAGCGTTTCAGGCTTTCCTCTACTGCCAATTCAACCGCTTTGCGCGATGGGTCAGCTAGTCCCGGACCACGCGCCCACAGCACCGGAGAGAACTTGGTGGCAAGAACCACTTCATCTCGACGGCCAGAATGCTGAAACCAATTGCCAATAATCGCCTCAGTTGTGCCATACGTATCTGGAGTTGGCGGAATCGCATATATCTCGGCGGAATCCCAGAAGTTCACCCCAGATTCAAGCGCATAATCCATCTGCTCGAACGCTTCAGACTCGGTATTTTGCGCCCCCCAAGTCATGGTGCCAAGGCAGATTCGGCTGATACGGATGTCGCTGTACCCAAGTGTCGTGTACTGCACAATAGTTCCTTCAGTTCGATGAACTTTGCAATCGTGCACGGGCGGAGGCAATACCCATCAAAGAGATCAAGCGTTCAAGCTCCGGCCCGCTTGAACGCCCGGTCAAAGCCTGTCTAATCGGCATGAACAACGCCTTGCCCTTGCGCCCAGTACTGCTTTTCAGTGCTGCCATCCAGGCCTGGTACCCTTCAGAAGTCAATGCAGAATCATCCAGTGTCTCAGCAGCACTTTGACAGAACGCAACATCCTCAGCATCTATCTCTATGGCATCTGGTTGCTGGGTAATAATGCGCCACCAATCCGAGGCTTCAGGAAAACGCCGGATATTGCCCACGATAGTTGACCAGAAATCCGACATTCGCTCACTTGACGCGCCGATATCCGCAAGGCGCGCGCTAAAGCGTTCCACATCGCCAAATTGTAACTGTCGCGCGTTAAGGCTGTTCAAGCTCTCCTCGTCAAAACGTGATGATGCTTTACCATACGCTGCAAGGTCAAAATCCGGGATCAAATCCTGCAATCTCGCAATCGGCTCAGCCGCCGTGCTGGTGCCAAGTGCGACCAAAAACGCCACCAAGGCTTGGGGCTCGTAGCCGATAACATCGCGCATACCCTTCACCGACAACGAATCCCACCGCTTGGAGAGTGGTTTACCGTCAGTGCCTACCAAAAGTGGTAAATGCGCGAAATCTGGCACGTCGAAGCCCAAGACTTCGAACAATTGGATTTGGGTCGCGGTATTACTGACGTGATCTTTGCCACGCAGAATATGGCTGACACCCATTTCGCCGTCATCGACCACCGAGGTAAACGTATACAATGCCCGGCCATCGGCGCGGAACAGGACCGGATCGGACAAATTGTAGGCCTCAAAATGCACTTCACCGTGCGCCATGTCTTGCCACGAAATTGCCTGTTCGTGATCGAGCTTAAAACGCCAATGTGGCTGATACCCTTCGGCCTCAAGTGCTACGCGATCGGATTCAGAAAGCTTCAAGGCTGAACGATCATAAATCGGTGGCCGACCTGCTCCGAGCGCGGTATTACGCATTAAGGCCAACTCCTCCAGTGTGTCATAGCACGGATACGCCCGTCCCGAAGCTTGCAATCGTTCTAGTGCCACAGCATAACGGTCAAGACGAAGGCTTTGTTGCTCTTCGCGCTGCCATTCAATCCCGAGCCAGCGCAAATCTTTACGAATCGCGTTCGTATACTCGTCCTTCGAGCGGTCGGTGTCGGTATCGTCGATCCGCAACAAAAACTCGCCACCAAGTTTTTGCGCCAACAAAACATTCAGCAGCGCAACCCGCGCATTCCCAATATGCAAATACCCGGTTGGGCTTGGAGCAAAACGTAAAAGGGCTTTGGAAAAAGTCATAAAAGTTCCGAACAGTGTCGATTGGTCAGAGGATAGCGCCATTCTGATTTGAGTGCGCACGAGGTTAGCTTTACACCGATAGCGGCTTGATAGCGTTTATGCTGCGCACCATCGAGGAGTTTCAGCACCCGCAATACGTCGGCACGTGGGAAACCCTGCAGCACGAGTGCATCGATGCTGAGGTTTTTCTCGATGATCCCCTGAAGAATCCCATCAAGGGTTTTGTAGGGTGGCAAACTATCACTGTCCTGTTGATCGGGTGCCAACTCAGCCGAGGGCGCACGGGTCAGGATAGCACTTGGAATCACGTCTGTACCTAGGGCAAAATCCGTGCTACGATTGCGCCAGTTGCACAGCGTATAAACCTCGGTTTTATAGAGGTCCGCGATCGGATTAAACCCACCGCACATATCGCCGTACAGCGTACAGTAGCCCACTGCAATCTCGGACTTGTTGCCCGTGGTCAACAGCAAAGCACGAAAGTGGTTGCTGACAGCCATCAAGAGCGAACCGCGAATCCGGGATTGCAAATTTTCTGCCGTCACGCCTTGCGGCATACCTCCAACGCCTGGTGCCAACGCTTGATCATAGCCCTGC
>JABSOH010000072.1 GCA_013216065.1 Alphaproteobacteria bacterium | reverse complement strand
CACCGGACAGAGAACCCCACTCTGCCCAAGAACCGTCGTACACCCGTCCAGTACGTCCCAGCAATTCGCCCGTGAACATCAGAGCCGCTGCCGTAATCCCAGAGCCACAGCTATACGTGATTGGTACATCTTGCGGCACATCAGAAAACAAATTTCGCAGTTCCTCAATGGGACGCAGCATGCCCGTGTCCGGATCGGTAAGATCGAGGAAACTCACGTTCAATGCCCCCGGCATATGCCCGGCACGCATCCCTTTGCGCGGCTCTGGACTGAGGCCCTTAAAACGCCCAAGCGGGCGCGCATCAACAATCGGTGCAGAATCACTTAGAGCCGCGTAGATATCGTCCTTGGTGGCATACAACCCTGGGCGGAATTCCGCACGAAATGTTGCTGGAGTCACCGCCAACTCATTCGCGTCTTCCAGGGGCAAGCCCAACTGTGTCCAACGCTTCATGCCGCCATTTAGAATCACCACCCGATCATGACCAAATAGGCGGAACATCCACCATACGCGCCCTGCACTGAACAGGCCAAAACGATCGTAGCACACCACAAAGGAGTCGTTGCTGACCCCGAGCACGCCGACCGCAGATGCAAAATCTGCCGCACTCGGCACCATATGCGGTAAGGGATTATCGGTGTCTGCGATCTTCTCGATGTCGAAAAACCGCGCCTTTGGTAAGTGCTGATTCTGAAATGCCGCCAAATCGTCTGCCATACCCGGTAGGGCAAACCCCGCCTCAAGGATCATCAAATTAGGATCGTTGAGTTGCATTGCAAGCTGATCCGGCTCGATCAAATGGGATTCGGTCATCACAATCTGTCTCCTCATGAATACATAAACTGAATCGCATTGTATAAGCTTAAACGATAGGCTCAAGCGGTAGCCATTCTTTTTTACCCTGCTCTGGCCTCAAGATTGCTTGAACGGCTGTACAAGTCTTCCCTTCGCGAGTTCTCCGACCATGAAACATGCTTTTTCCTGCACTCTTGGTATGGTTTGCTTGCTCTCTTTTATTTTCTTGGCACTCGGCGTTCATGCGCAAAGTTCCGTGATCAAAAGCACTAAAGCGATTCTCGATGTTCCGGCGATTCGCAGCAACAACGCCATCAACACCAATCGCCCGATCCAGCAAGATGATAGCAAGCTCGAACACTATGACGTCGCGTTGTGTACTGGGTACCTCAGCTTGCAATCCAACAGTCGCTATGCGTTCCAGCCTAGTGTTGGGATTGATGGCCGCAAGGTTGCGCCTGTCGATTTCGATCAAATAAACGTGCTTGGCAATCAAACCGTATTGCAGATCCAGCCCAATCTTGCCCAGCAAAGCAAAACCACCAAGACGACCGCTGCTACCAACAGTGCAACCACCGCCATCACTACGAAGAGCCAGAATACCGCGATGGTGGTCGTAGCCACTCCGATTGTGGTAGCATTGGATCACCGCACCGGACTGCTGACCATCAACGGTCAAATCGCGAGTACATTTGAAAAACGCCAACAGCAGGAGGCTTGTCTTAACGCGACTCAGCAATAGGGTGCAGGCGGCTAGACAGTGTACGTGACTTGGGTTAGGAATGGTTTCGTGTAGCCACCTCGCCTGAAGAGAAACTCGATGCAGCCAAAACTCGTCCGTCTCAGCCAATACTTTCTGCCGACGTTGCGCGAAGCTCCCGCAGAAGCGCAAATTGTTTCGCATCAACTGATGCTGCGTGCGGGCATGATCCGTCAGGCTTCGGCAGGGATTTACTCGTGGCTACCATTAGGATTTCGGATGCTGAAGAAAATTGAGCAGGTCGTGCGCGAAGAGCAGGATCGTATCGGTGCCGCCGAATTATTGATGCCGACGATTCAATCTGCGGATCTGTGGCGGCAATCTGGACGTTATGACGATTACGGTAAGGAAATGTTGCGCATCAAAGACCGCCACGAGCGGGATTTGTTGTACGGTCCAACGAACGAGGAGTTGATCACCGAGATTTTCCGTGCTGGGGTCAAGAGCTACCGTGATGTACCAAAGCTACTGTATCATATTCAGTGGAAATTCCGCGATGAGATCAGGCCGCGTTTTGGTGTCATGCGGGGTCGTGAATTTTACATGAAGGACGCCTACAGCTTCGACATCAATCGCAAAGCGGCATTAGATTCCTACAACAAATTTTTCATTGCATACCTGCGCACTTTTGCGCGGATGGGGTTGAGGTCGATCCCCATGCGTGCTGAAACTGGCCTGATCGGCGGCAACAACTCCCACGAGTTTATTATTCTCGCCGACACTGGCGAGAGCCAAGTCTTTTGCCACCGATCGTATCTTGAGCGCGACGGAATGGCGGTTGATGACAGCACGCTTGAGGCTCGTGCGGCAGCGGTGCGCGACTGGACGCGCGACTATGCCGCCACTGAGGACGAACACGACATCGAAGCCTTTAGTGCGATCCCGGAAGACGATCAAGTTGCCACGCGTGGCATCGAGATTGGTCATATATTTTATTTTGGCACAAAATATTCTGTCCCGCTCGAAGCACAAATTGCCGATGAATCCGGAGCAAATGTCCCAGTACATATGGGTTCGTACGGGGTTGGGGTGTCCAGGCTATTGGGCGCGATTATCGAGGCGCGCCACGATGAAAAAGGCATCGTCTGGCCGGCGGCTATCGCGCCATTCCAGCTAGCGGTGATCAACGTCAAAGTCGCTGATACCGCGTGTCGAGCTGCCACTGAGCGCATAATGCAGCAGGCCAACAATGCTGGATTCGAGGTGTTGTACGACGACCGAGACCAGCGTGCCGGAGTCAAATTTGCCGAGATGGAATTGCTCGGCATCCCGTGGCGCGTGGTAGTGTCTCCAAAAGCCCTTGCGACAGAAAGCTTCGAGGTCACCAAACGCCGTAGCGGTGTTATCCAAAATTTGGGACTTGAGGCGATTGTCCCATTTTTATGCAAACAGTTTGGGCGATGAGTCTCGTTCTGCTGATCGCTGGACGCTATCTCCGTGCACGCGAAGGCGATGGCTTTGTGTCGGTTCTGGTGTGGTTTTCCTTGATCGGGATTCTGCTCGGAGTCGCAAGCTTGATCATCGTGATGTCGGTAATGAATGGCTTTCGCAACGATTTGCAAACCCGAATCCTCGGCCTGAACGGCCACATCACCATCGAAGCCGCTGCAGGAATCAACGACTTTGATCGTTTGAGTGACGAACTACGCGCACTACCCGACATCGTGCGCGCCAGCCCGATGATTGATCAACGGGTTCTGGTGGTCGGGAACGGGCGCGTCGCGGGTGCGCTGGCGCGTGGGATTCGCGCCGAAGATCTTGAGAGCAATCCCTTGATCCAACAGGCTCTGAGTACAAACCTAGGCAACTTTGACCAGAGCAGTGATGTCCTGATCGGACAACGCATGGCGTGGAACCTCGGTCTGATTGTTGGCGACTCGATTACACTAATAGCTCCACAAGCCAACCGCACCGTCTTTGGCAATAGCCCACGACGTAAAACCTACCGTGTCGGAGGGACTTTCCGAATCGGCATGTCGGAATACGACAGCAGTTATCTGTTCATGCCACTCGCCCAAGCTCAGAAACTGTTCCGCCTCAAGAACCGCGTGCTCAAAGTCGAATTGACGGTGCGTGATCCCGACAACGCACCAAAGCTCACCAGCGTTATCGCGCCGATCATAGGCCCAGAAGTCCCCAATGCACGGGTCAATCCGTGGCAATTCCGCCATGCCAGTTTCTTTCAGGCACTCCGCGTCGAGCGCAATGTCATGTTCATTATTTTGTCGCTAGTGGTGATAATCGCGGCATTTAATATCATTATTTCTCAGGTCATGATGGTGCGCGATAAATCGGGCAGCATCGCAATTTTGCGCGCAGTTGGTGCCAGTTGGGGTATGATGATGGGCGTTTTTTTCTGCACTGGAGCATTGATTGGCAGCATCGGCACGCTGATCGGGGTTGGCCTCGGAATCGCTTTTGCGCTGAATATTGAGCAAATCCGCCAAGCCCTAGAGTGGTTGCTGCAAACCGAAGTGTTTTCTGCCGAGGTATACTTCCTCTCGACCCTGCCTGCGCGCCTTGAGATAAGCGACATGATCAACATCGTCAGTCTGTCCTTGAGCTTAACTTTCTGCGCCAGCCTCTACGCCGCATGGCAGGCAGTGCGCGTCGATCCGGTTCAGGTGTTGCGTCATGCCCGTTGAAATCCTGCGCCTTGAGGCGGTGAGCCATATCTATCCCGGCGGCGTGCAAATCCTCAATACTGCCGATGCCACCATCACCAGCGCTGAACTAGTCGCCTTGGTTGGCTCAAGCGGCTTGGGCAAATCCACCCTGCTCCACATCGCTGGCCTAATGGAAACTCCAACCGCTGGAAAAGTACAAATTTTGGGCAACACCCCACGCGATGACCACGCCCGCACCCAGGCACGCCTGCATCATATCGGCTTTGTGTTTCAGTTTCATCACCTTCTGCCCGAGTTCAGCGCACTCGAAAACATCACGCTGGTCGGGCGCATCGGCGGCTTTAGCCCAAGCGCTGCCAAGGCACGCGCCGCCGAGTTACTCGATCGGGTCGGGCTATCGAACCGCGTCCATCACGCCCCTGCGGCACTGTCTGGCGGCGAGTGCCAGCGTGTTGCTATCGCCCGTGCCCTGATCAATCAGCCTGAATTGCTGCTACTCGACGAACCCACCGGGAACCTTGATACTGATACCGCCGAAGAGGTCTTTGGCCTTATTGAGACCGTGGTGCATCAGGATCAACTCGCCTGCCTATACGTCACCCACAACCGCGAGCAAGCCGCTCGAGCTGATCGTCGCCTGACCATTCGCGAAAAAAAGCTGGTATGCACCGATGGCTGAGGAAACAATCTCCTTGGGCAATTTTGTGCATCTGCGCACCCGTTCAGCCTATTCGCTGCTCGATGGCATGCTGCATCCACTAAAACTAGTGGCTTGGGCAAAGGAGCAGCGCATGCCGGCGATTGCCTTGGCAGACGATCAGAATCTGTTCGGTATCATCGAATTTGCCAACGCAGCCAACGCTGCTGGAGTACAGCCGTTAATCGCAGCCGGGTTGAGCCTCGCTAGCGAGACCTTAACACGCAGTGATGATCGCTCTTCATCCCTGATCTTAATCGCGCAAAACGCCACCGGCTACGCCAACCTTAACCGCCTTGTCACCAGTCTGTACTTGCCGCTCGATCAGCAAAACCCCGAAGACTACCAGCAGATGAACCTCGACTTTGCAACCCTTGCAGATCATGCTGAAGGGTTGATTTTGCTAAGCGGTGGCCTTGGCGCGCCGCTTGGCGAGGCGGTGTTGAACGGCAAGCTCGACTCTGCCACACGATGGCTGGATCAAGCCCGGGAAACCTTTCAGGATCGTGTGTTCCTCGAGGTACAGCGTCATCAACTGCCGGACGAAGACTCGGTACACGAAATCCTGATCCAACTTGCTGATGCCCGGCAGATTCCTTTGGTAGCCACCAACGATTGCCGATTCCCCAACCAAAACCAATTCCGCTATCATGACGTGCTGCGCGCGATTGCGCGGGCAGAGAAAATCAGCCAGACTGAAGGACGCATGCGCCTGAACGACAGCTACTATTTCCGAAGCATTGACGAAATGCAAGCTCTGTTTAGTGACTTGCCCGATGCACTGCAAAACACTCTTCACCTCGCCAGAATGTGCCAGTTCACGCTGCACGATCAGTCTATGAAGCCGAAACTGCCGACCATCAAGTCCTTGCCCGAGGGCAAAACTGCCGATGGTCATCTGGCGGCGCAAACCATCAAGGGTTTGCACTATCGTTTGGGGATCAAAGATATTGCTCTGGAAAGCCCCGAAGCTACGCCGTACCTTGAACGGATGCACAACGAACTTGATATCATCAGGCAATCGGGCTTTGCCGGGTATTTTTTGATCGTGGCAGATTTTATTGCTTGGTCAAAAGACAATCAAATTCCAGTTGGCCCGGGACGCGGGTCAGGGGTTGGATCGTTGGTGGCATGGGCATTGCAAATCACCGCGCTTGACCCTTTGCAATGGAGCCTATTGTTCGAGCGGTTTTTGAATCTTGAGCGTATTTCAGTGCCGGATTTTGATATCGACTTCTGCACCGACAAGCGTGATCGGGTGATCGACTATGTCCGCGCGACCTACGGCGAGGAATGCGTTGCACAAATCATCACCTTCGGAAAACTCCGTAGCCGCGCCGCAATACGTGATATCGGGCGCGTCCTCGGCCTGCCCTACGCCGTCAGCGACCGAGTTTGCAAAATGCTGCCGAAAGAAGATCTCACCAACCCACAAAGCCTCGAAGAATTGGCCGAGCAAGAACCCGCCTTACAAAAACTCCTGAACGATGATGAAGAAGTCGCCGTACTGTGGGACTACGCGACAGTGCTTGAAGGTACGTACCGCCATGCCTCGACCCACGCCGCGGGAGTCGTCATTTCGGATGGTTCGCTGCTCGGCGAGGTTGCGCTATACTACGATCCCAAGAACAACCTGAAGTCAACCCAGTTCAACATGAAGTCCACCGAAAAGGCCGGACTGGTGAAGTTCGATTTTCTGGGCCTCAGTACCATGACCATTATCACAGCGTGCGCGCAGGACATCGCGCGTGCGTACGGTGAAAACATTGATTTCGACACCTTGCCGATGGACGATACTGCGGTGTTTGAACTTATCTCTTCGGGATTCACCGACGGCGTGTTCCAGTTGGAATCGCCAGGAATGCGCCGCGTAGCCGTTCAACTCAAGCCAGACTGTTTCGCTGATATCATCGCCATGGTCGCCCTGTTCCGCCCGGGGCCGATGGAGAACATCCCGCGTTTTATCCGTTGTAAACACGGTGAAGAGGAAATACGTTATCCGCACCCCCTGCTCGAAGACATTCTGCGCGAGACCTACGGTATCGCGATTTATCAGGAACAGATAATGCAGATGACCCAGACTCTGGCGGGGTTCAACCTTGGCAAGTCGGATCAGGTGCGCCGCGCGATGGGGAAGAAAGACCCTAAGGTGCTGGCGGCAATGGGCGAAGAATTTATCAACGCCGCCCACGAATTGCATCAAATTTCCAAACTCGATGGCGAAGAAATTTTCAAGACAATTCAAGCTTTTTCTGCCTATGGCTTCAATAAGTCGCACTCAGCGGCCTACGCCTTGATTGCCTACTGGACAGGCTGGCTTAAGGTGCATTACCCCGATTGTTTCTTAACAGCTTTGCTGAATAATGCGATTCAACTCCCGAACAATATCGCGCAATACTTGATCGACGCGCAGCGGTCTAAGCTTGAGGTACTCCCTGCAGATATCAACTATGCCCAGCCAACGTTCTGTCTTGAGGGCAAAAATCAAATTCGCTATGGCCTTGGCGCAATACGCGGGGTTGGGGTCACGATTATGCAAGCTGTAGTCGCCGAGCGAACGGCGAACGGGGCATTTAAAGACCTTGGCGATTTTGCCCTGCGCACCCGTGAACTAGGGGTCAATAAGCGCATCCTCGAAGCCTTGATTTGCGCTGGTGCCATGGACAGTATCATCCCCAACCGCCAAAGCGCGTTTGAGGCAATTGCCCGACTGTTGGAGTTTGCTCGCCATTGCCGCGAGATTCCCCAAGGTGAAGGTATGCTGTTTGCTCCAGAGTTTCCGCCCGAGCCGCGCTTGGCCAAGGTCTCCGAATGGTCGGGGGATGTATTGCTTGAACGCGAATATCAGGCCATGGGTTTGCACTTCTCGAACCATCCCCTGAACCTCTATGCCCAGCATTTGAAGGATTTTGGTATAACGGCCTACAAGGATCTTGGCAACGTCCACGATCGTCGCGGTCCGATCCGCATTGCTGGCTTTGTCTACGATGGTCTTCTGACCAAAACCCGCCCTTCGGCCTCACGCAACGAAAAAGACCGCAATACTGAACCACGGCCACTGTACATCCTGAAGATGTCCGATGCCACGCACCGTTTCAGCGTCAACTTCGATGGGCAAGCACTAATCGATGAGGTGTTAGAGCTTCTGAACGACGAGACCCTATTGCTAATCGACGGCTACGCGCGCTGGTCGTTGGTTCAATGGCACCTCAGCGGTTATCGCGTCCGAGCTTTACGCAATATGACGCTGGGCTTTGAGGAATTTTTTACCTTGAGGCTCAATGATCCGGGGCAGCTTTCAGCCTTAAAATCATTGCTGGACGCAACCCAACACCCCGATGGTGCCAAAGTCGAACTGATCCTGCCCATCAGCGACGGTGATGCCACCATAAAGCTGCCCGAGCGTTATCGTATCACGCTTGAGCAACGCCACGCCATCGGCGCTCTACCTGGTGTGCAGTTGTGGGTGAAACCCAAAGACTACACCACCGATCTGCTGTTCGATGGCGGTGATTAAACAGCGGTCTGGACGACTTGTTTACGCATCTACGCTTAGGCAAAAATGACAGTCAAAGTTGAGTTTCAAGGTAAAATGTAATACATTGTTGGTCTCGTTGATTATTAAATTTAGGGGCTAACACCTAAGATTGAGATTTGAGAGTAGACTTGAGGACTTTAAGCAGCTTTTTTGGTGAACCAGTATTAAATCGCCATTCGCACTCTTTCAGGAACATGCTGAAGAGTT
>JABSOH010000071.1 GCA_013216065.1 Alphaproteobacteria bacterium | reverse complement strand
CCGCCTTGTGGGTGCCCAGAGCGGATTAAATTATCCCGTGTTGAGTTGCAGCGTATCAAGGGTTTTGGATGTCACAATTTTGACTGTAGAGCGGATGCATAATGTTCTCAGTCACGCGGATGTTCGCACTAGCGTTCCTGCGCCGAAACGTCATGGCTTGGCGGAGATTGCTTTGTGGCAGTTCCGTCATGTCGTCGAGCGGTTTTGTCTTGCGCCTGCCGGACGTTCTGTGCTGCTGAGTGGCTGTAATGGAGTTGGGAAAACTAATATCCTTGAGGCTATCTCGCTGCTCTCGCCGGGTCGTGGTGTGCGTCAGGCGAGCGCGGATCAATTCCTTAATCGCCGCGCTCCAGCTGAAGTTGGTTGGCAGATTGCGGCTCGGCTCGACGATGCTGTTGGTGGTTATCGGATCAAAACGCAGTGGCAGGCGGGGCAGAGCAGCCGCACGGTGCTGATCGAAGACAGCCGCGTTACGCAGCAAAGCCTTGGCGAGTATTGCCGCACGCTAAGCTTAGGCCCCAGGGATGATCAGTTGTTCCTACAAGGAGCAGAAGGGGTGCGACGGTTTTTTGATCGTCTAATCGCAGTGTTCGATCCGGCGCATATTGGGCGAGTGCAGGCCTTGCGCCAATTGCAGCGCCAGCGTCGCGAGATTCTAGAGTCTTCTGTCACGCCGGATCCAGCTTGGCGGCGTGCCATCGAAAAGCAACTGGCGGCGAAACTGGTGGTGGTGAGTGCCGCACGGGGTCAGCACGGGCTTGCCTTGGCGCGGGTCTGTGCCGAGCAGGTGCCGGATTTTGTGGTGCGCCAGGGCGCGCAGAGCAGTGCTTGGCGTTTGCGTTTGAACGGGGGGATTCAAGCGCGACTGGCCAAGGCACCAGCCATCAAGGTCGAAGAGGCGATTGCTGCTGTTTTGCACGGCGAGAGTTCTTTGCGAGATGGAAACAACATACAGGATGTCTGGTCGCTGGGCTTATGCTATACTGATGAAGAGATTCCGGTAGCGCAATTATCTCATGGCCAGCAAAAGATTGCGATTTTGGCAATGATCCTCGCTCAAGCGTGGCTAATGTACGAGGAGCTTGGTATCGTACCGATAGTGTTGCTGGACGAGGCCTTGAGCCACCTCGACCAAACCCATCAAAAATTGTTGTTTGCGCATTTGCACGCACTGGACTGCCAGTATTGGCTGAGCGGCGTCGAGGCGGTGCGGTACCGAACATTTGCCCCCGATGCCTTATCTGTATCTTTATCCGAATCTCAGGAGTTGCCGAATGTCTGTAACTGAACCCGAAGACGCTGCCGATACGCCGCAGAGCGAACAGCCGTACAATGCCAGTGCGATTAAGATTTTGCGTGGCCTCAGTGCGGTACGCAAACGCCCAGGGATGTATATCGGCGACACCGATGACGGCACTGGACTGCACCGTATGGTGTACGAGGTGGTGGACAACGCCATCGATGAAGCCTTGGCGGGGCATTGCGATCGTATTACGGTGACCTTGCACGGTGATGGTTCCGTTGAGGTCACGGACAATGGGCGTGGCATTCCAGTCGAGACGCACGCTGAAGAAGGGGTCTCTGCTGCCGAGGTCATCTTGACTCAGTTACATGCTGGCGGCAAGTTTGATCAGAACTCGTACAAGATTTCTGGCGGTTTACACGGGGTCGGGGTTTCGGTGGTAAACGCGCTGTCAGCAAAGTTGGAGTTGACCATCCAGCGCGATGGCAAAAACCACTTCTGTCGTTTTATCCACGGCGATGTTGAGGCCCCCTTGCATGAGATCGGCGCAACAGCGCCACTGGAAGATGGTCGCACTGCCACGGGCACACAGGTACGATTTTGGCCGTCTACGGAAACTTTTACCCAAACCGAATTTGATCTTGCAACCCTTGAGCATCGCTTGCGCGAATTGGCTTTTTTGAACTCTGGGGTTTATCTGCTGCTCACAGATCAACGCCATGTCGAGACCAAACAGTGCGAGTTGTATTACGAGGGCGGAATCTCAGCGTTTGTGACTTGGCTGGATCGTCATCGCAGTGTGATTACTCCCGAACCGATTACCATTCAGGCGACTCGCGACGATATCACGGTTGAGGTCTCCATGCAGTGGAACGACAGCTATCACGAGAATGTGCTATGTTTTACCAACAACATTCCGCAACAAGATGGCGGAACGCACTTGGCGGGTTTTCGTGCTGCACTGACACGGCAACTCGGCCATTACGCTGCAGCAAAGGCGCCAGCCAACAAAAAAGACAAGGTTTCGCTTTGCGGCGAGGACATTCGTGAAGGTTTGACCGGTGTGTTGTCGATCAAAGTACAGGATCCAAAATTTTCCTCGCAAACCAAAGACAAATTGGTGTCCTCAGAGGTGCGTCCGGTGGTGGAGTCTCTGGTTGGGGAGCACGTCGGTTACTGGCTTGAAGAGCATCCGAAGGAAGCAATGGATATCGTAAAGAAAATCGCCGAGGCCGCCCATGCGCGCGAAGCATCGCGGCGTGCGCGAGAGTTGACCCGGCGTAAGGGCGGGCTTGAGGTGTCGAGTTTGCCCGGTAAATTGGCTGATTGCCACGTCCGTGATCCGGTGCAGGTCGAATTGTTTCTGGTTGAAGGGAACTCGGCGGGCGGTTCGGCGAAGCAGGGGCGCAACCCGAATTTTCAGGCAATTCTACCCTTGCGCGGCAAAATCCTCAACGTCGAGCGCGCGCGTTTTAATAAAATGCTGTCTTCGCAGGAAATCGGTACCCTGATCACCGCGCTTGGCACCAGCGTCGGCAAGGAAGACTTCAACCTCAAAAAACTGCGCTACCACAAGGTCATCATCATGACTGACGCCGATGTCGATGGTAGCCACATCCGTACTCTGCTGCTGACATTTTTCTTCCGCCACATGCCCGAACTGATTTACGGTGGGCATCTGTATATCGCGCAACCACCATTGTATCAAATTAAACGCGGCGGCAAGGGGACGTATATTAAGGACGATTACGCCATGGAGGCGTATCTGTTCGAATCGTTGCTTGAACGCGCAACCTTCACCAATGCCGAGGGGCATATTCTTGCGAGCGAAGATTTGCTGAAGCTCTTGCAACAAGCCGCGTTTGCGCAGCGTTTGCTCGAATCGTTGCAGCATAATGGGGTTGATCGTAATTTTCTCGAACTGATCACTGTGGCCGGGCTATTGCAGCCAGCAATAGCGCAAGACACCGATCAGGTGGTGTTGCAGCGTTTGGTCGAGAACCTGAACCGCGCTGTTGACCTACAAAACCTCGTCACTCCAACCAGTTGGCGTTTGCCGAGCGATGAAACATCGGGTATCGTGCTGGAGAAAATCGAAGATGGAATCACCAGCCGTCACCGCCTCGATCAGATGATGTGCCAAAGTCAAGAAGCGCAACAACTCGGTAAAATCGCCGAAAGCCTCGCGCGCACCTACGGCAATATGGCAGCGGTGTTACAGGTTAAAGAACGTGAAATTCCGATTGCCGGACCGCGGTCATTGTACGATACTGTGATCACCGAGGCACGTAAAGGCAAGCAGATCGCGCGCTATAAGGGTCTCGGGGAAATGAACCCTGAACAGCTTTGGGAGACTACGCTAGATCCGGGGGCGCGCTGTTTGCTTCGGGTCGATATCGGTCAAGCCGAGGCGGCGGATGCGGTGTGCGCCAAGTTGATGGGCACCTTGGTCGAACCGCGTCGACAATTCATTCAGGAAAACGCTTTGCGTGTGAGTAATCTCGATGCATAAATCCCTAAGATATATTAAGCATTTTTTTTGGATACCTAGGACACCCCCTTCTCAGGCCAACACATTTTTGGTTCCCGTAGTCGCCGCTTTCACTGTGATTTTGCTGGTGGGGTGTGGTGGTAGGGTTGGCGAAGTCGTCAGTCTCAACCGTTCTGTGCCAGATGAATTTGTGGTAGTGAAACGGCAACCGTTGACCTTACCACCCGATTTCGCTTTGCGGCCACCGGCCGAGACCGATCGCAATTTGCAAATTGCCTTCGCCGACGTCCGCAGAGAAGCCAAATTGGCACTATTTGGCAGCGAGACCGCAAGGGAAACCTTAGGCGGCATTACCAGCGCATCGCTTGATGAGGCATTGGATAGCAGTGATCAAGTTCTGCTCGATAAGGCGGGCGCAGAGCGGTCTGATCCCAACATTCGGCGCATTGTCGATCAGGAAAGCACGGACTTAATCCGTGCAAAGCGGACTTTTGTGAAAGAACTGCTGAGCTTTATCATCGATGAAGAACCGCCGGGCAAGGTACTCGATTCGGTCGATGCCGAGCGACGGGTGAGACAACGTCTGTTTATCAGCGAACAGCCCGGCACTCAGTCCCAAGCTACCATCAAACACAATGCCGATAAGGATTTTGACTGGAGCAGCCTCTGGCCGTTTTGATCACTTTCGTAAAACTGTTTTTTGCACGGTCAATCTTGTCGTTGTTCCCATACACTAAAGCTACAGGTCATTCGTACGTGAAGTCTTGATAGGCATCTTTGCAGAGTGTTTGACCTGCACCATCGAAATACATAGTTCGGTATCTTTTTGGCACATAGTAAACAGTAATCCCCGACGCAAAATTTGTTAGGATATCAAGTACGCTTCGGGGTACATCACCAGCTTTTCATAAATGGCTTTTTTAATCCTTGATTGAATTTTATGATCAAGTTTCTTGAGTTGCTTCTGTGCGTTTTTGGAAAACTCGAACGTCCAAAAAGTGCTATTTCTTGCAGTATCACCTAGTTCTTGCACAAATTAAAGAGTACATTTGCGGCAACTGTTTCCCGGAGTTTTAGGACCTGATGATTTGAGGAATTTGCATGTATTTTGTTGTATTTGAGAGCCCTTTCACAAAGTGCTGACGGATTCTGGCTGTGTTCTTCATATGACAATGGGTATTTGTTAACTCCCAAGACCATCAGCTAGCTGGCCACTTGGAACTATGCCTGCGCAAGCGCCTGATCACGGTTTTTGGATTTCATGTGCCTCTTCTTGATCATGACAGCCTCTGTTGCAGGATCATCCTGTCGAGCTTTCTCCACACAATAGCCCTTAATTGACATAAACTGCGCCTTGATCAGGGCAGATATACCTTAGGCCATCAGAAACATCCGCCGAAGTAGCCGTAATCTTGTTGATCAGAATCGATTGCATAAGCGCATCCGAGGGCAGATGCCAGCGCACGGCGTATCTTCCAAACATCAGGATGCATGAACACAACAAACGACCAATTGTCTATATTGATGAGAGTAGCTTCGCCCACGATATACCCCAGCATACCAAAGGCGGATTAGCGCCATTGGCGCCTTGATTGGAAAGACCTTACGGACAATCGGATTTTCAGTACCCATATTAACGCCGATATTGTTACGGTATGGGTTGAACAAGATTTATTGTCCAAGCTCCCTGAAAATTCTGTCATCGTTATAGACATTTCCACAAAAGACAAGATGCGCAAGATGCGATAAAAAAAGCTGGGCAGTCACTGCCATATCTGCCAGTAGCCTAGGGTGAGTTAGCAATAAAATAGAGGGACAATACGAAATTTATACGGCGTGTAACGCCATGCCTTTGTCGCTGCCCAGCATAAATTGTTTCAGCTTTTCTATTGCACGGACTTCGATCTGCCGCACACGCTCGCGAGAAACGCCAAATTCTCGACTCAACTCTTCGAGAGTATCTGAATCGTCCTGCAACCGCCGACGTTGGACAATGGAGCGCTCTCGATCGTTCAACTGACCCATAGCATCAACCAAGAGCTTGCTCTGCAATTGCGCTTGCTCGCGGACAATGTACACATCTTCCTGATCAGCACTATCATCGACAAGGAAGTCTTGCATCTCAGCACTATCGGCCTCGTCGAATACCGGTACGTTCAACGAGGCATCGCGCATGGTCAAACGCCCATCCATCCGCACAATTTCATCGGTGCGGACACCCAATTCTTCCGCGGCATCAATAATGTTCTGATGGCTCATCTCAGCGGCACCCTTACCATCAATCTTTAAAAGCCGATCCTTAACTCGCCTCAAATTGAAGAACAGGCGTTTTTGCGAACCGGTCGTACCAAGCCGCACCAGAGACCACGAACGCAGAACATATTCCTGAATCGAGGCTTTTATCCACCACATGGCATAGGTTGCCAATCGGAAACCTTTATCGGGATCAAACCGTTTCACAGCCTGCATTAAACCCACATTGCCTTCAGCGATCAAATCCATGATTGGCAAACCGTAACCGCGATAGCCCATGGCCAATTTTGCGACTAAACGCAGGTGACTCGTGACCATCGCATGGGCAGCTTCAACGTCGCCGTCGTCGTTATATCGCCGCGCCAGATCCTGCTCTTCCCGAAGCTCCAGGAGAGGAAAACTATGGATATGACTAAGATATGTACCCAACTCAGTATCGGTTGAAGGGGTGTACTCTCGTTCTTGATATTTTACCAGTTTGTTCATGGTTTCCTCCCTGAAAGTACAGAGAACAAATTTTCCACAATAAACATTCCACACGATAGACGCGGTTAGATTGCAGGTCAAATACACTGAATCTCAAGTATCCGTATACTCGCTTCACACCTAGCAGTATAGCATCAATTGTGGCGAAAGTGTGAAGAGAGTGCTCTTTTATAGAATATACTATACAGTATTTTTCAATGTGTTCATGCCTAGTTTGAAATAGCTTTGAGCAGCTTAGCGTAATCTACCGGTAATGCGGCTTCAAAAAACATTTCGCTACCTTGGGTAGGATGTACAAAACCTAGAGTCTTCGCATGCAACGCTTGACGCGGAAACGCCACCAAGTGCTGATGCAGCATGCTTTTCCCAGCCTGCCGCCGCCGCCCGTACAACGGATCACCAACCAGAGGATGGCCCAAATAATGACAATGCACGCGAATCTGGTGGGTACGCCCCGTCGCTAAGCGACATTCGAGCAGAGAACAAGGTGTTGCAGAATTTTCCGTAAAATGCCGAATTAAACGATAATGCGTTAAGGCATAACACCCCTTGGGGTTGGTGGTTGTGACCATCTTTTGCGGATGGCGCGGGTGACGCATAATTCCACACTCAACATGACCCGTCGGTGGCGACACCATGCCCCAAACGAGTGCATGATATCGACGCTGTATGGTGCGCTCTTGAAATTGCCGTTGTAAAGCCAAGTGTGTGCAGTTATTCTTCGCGACCACCAACAAGCCGCTGGTATCTTTATCGAGGCGATGCACAATCCCCGGACGCTGCATACTGCCGATACTCGATAGGCAATGCTCGCCGCAATACGCCAACAAACCATTGGTCAAAGTGTGATCAAGATTGCCCGCACCAGGGTGTACCACCAGCCCAGCAGGTTTGTTCAACACCAGCAAATCCCCATCCTCATACACGATATCCAGTGGCATTTCTTGGGGTTCAAAGTGACCTTCCGGTTCATCCATAATATGTATAATGTATACTTCGGCATTTTTAACACGATGTTTCGCACGGTCAATCACCGCCTCGGCATACTGCACACGGCCTTCGCGCAACGCCTTTTGCACCTTGTTGCGGCTGATTCCCGTTGTCTGCGCCAACCACTGATCAAGGCGCATGCCTATATCGTCTGGTGTCACTTGCACCGTCAGGGTATTGCTGCTAGGAGGAGAAAGGGACATTCCGGGATCAGTTCATGAGACTACTGAAATTTTTGGTCGTGTTCATGGCAGTATTGATCGTCACGGCGCTGATTTTTTTAGTGTATGCCATCAGCGCGGGTTTACACCGAAAATCCCTTGAAACTCCAACTTCTACACAAATCACGGCGCCCACGCTGTTGGGCGATCATACCGTAACCCTTGGGGATAATCAAATTCTTGCCGAACACTACATCAGCGACGAACGGCTAATACTGCATATACGCGATACCGTAACCGAGGAACAACAATGGCTTGTGCTCGATCTTACTAGCGGGCAACCATTGGGGAAGATTCGCCTAACCAAACCAGAATAGTGCAACCAAAGCATGGCCAATGAACCCGGTATTCTCCAGCAACAGGTGACAAGGCTAATAGCCCAAAATACCTGCCGTGTGACAGCATAAATCGTCACACAAAGCAGTGTTGCCAAGATGAGTGGTAATTCTATGGAGCATGTTGGAAAATTCCACATCCCTGAAGGGGCGGTATGCAACCAGAAACAAGGTCACGCCGACAAGTATATGGTGACCGAGATGGTTTATAAATAGGCATTTTTCGCAAAACATGCCACTAGAGTCAACAGCAGTGCGGTTGGATGGCGTTGTTTGCACAGACTTGTCCATCGATAGGATCAAGAACATCACAGTGAGCGCAAATTCGAAACCTGCAAACGAACTTCGGCAGCCATTATCTGATCACGACACCAAAGCACGCTCCTAAAAACTACCACGATTGCAAAAATCCCTGCAGCTATAGCCAAACGCTATAATTTTGATCATTATGCTTGTTACGATTTATTCTCTGGATTTCAGACAACAAAGTGTTGTCGGTGCGTAAACGTGACAATCCGACCTTTCAACAAGTTGCCAATCGTTTTTCGGTTGGTGTCGCGAGGAGGTCGAAGAATCCTGCGATCAAAGCTTACGTTCGTGTCAGGGACGCGCAA
>JABSOH010000070.1 GCA_013216065.1 Alphaproteobacteria bacterium | reverse complement strand
CAATGTCCTGTGGCTTATCGAGGACGATGCCTTTGCCGCCGAAGGATTCCGCCAATTTGACAAAATCGGGCAGTGATGACGAGTAGCTATGCGAATAGCGCCCACCGTGTACCAACTCTTGCCATTGCCTCACCATCCCGAGGTAGAAATTGTTCAGGATGAAGATTTTCACAGGCAGGCGATACTGCGCGGCAGTCGAGAGTTCCTGGATGTTCATCAGAATTGAGGCATCGCCTGCAACGTCGATCACCAGAGCATCGGGATGCCCAATCTGCACACCAATCGCGGCGGGCAAGCCGTAGCCCATGGTGCCGAGCCCACCAGAGGTCATCCAACGGCGTGGCAATTGAAAATCATAGTGCTGTGCCGCCCACATTTGATGCTGCCCAACCTCGGTTGTGATGAAGCTATTGCGATCTTTGGTCAACTCGTTCAAGCGTTGCAAGGCATATTGCGGCTTAATCACCTTGTCCGAGTTTTCGTAGTCAAAACTCTGCTCGCCGCGCCATTCGCTGATCTGTGCTTTCCACGGCTTCAGAGTCTCGGGCATGCTTTGATAGCCACACCGTTCAAACTCGTCGAGCAAAGCACGCAGAGCCGCCGCCACATCAGCAACAACCCCAACCTCGACTAAGACATTCTTGTTGATCGAGGCCGGATCAATATCGATATGCGCCTTGCGCGAATTTGGCGAGAACGCATCCAGCCGTCCCGTGATACGGTCATCAAAGCGCGAGCCAATCGCCAACATCACATCGCAATCGTGCATGGCGTAATTGGCCTCAGCCGAACCGTGCATTCCCAACATCCCCAAAAAGTTCGGGTGTCGTGCGGGCAACGCGCCTAATCCCATCAAGGTTAAGGTGCAAGGAAAGTCGGTCACATCAACAAACTTTTGCAACAAGGCACATGCTTCGTCGCCAGAATTGATCACGCCACCACCAGCATAAATGACGGGGCGTTCAGCCGCTTCGATCAAGTCGACCAATTGCCGAATTTCCGCCGCCGACGGCTCGGTACGCGGTTGATAGCTATGGTGGACATAGTCCGCCGTTGCCGCAGGGGCTTCGGTTTTGTTGATCTGAATATTTTTCGGAATATCCACCAGAACAGGCCCAGGCCGCCCAGTACGCGCGATATAGAACGCCTCGTGTATGGTTTGCGAGAGCTTATCAAGATCCGTCACCAGATAGTTGTTCTTGGTACACGAACGCGCAATCCCAGTGATGTCGCATTCTTGAAAAGCATCACTGCCGATCAAATGCGTTGCCACCTGCCCAGACAGACAAACCACAGGTACCGAGTCCATCAAAGCATCGGTCAACCCCGTCACGGCATTAGTCGCACCGGGTCCACTGGTGACTAGGCACACCCCAACCTTACCCGTCGAGCGCGCATAGCCCTCGGCGGCATGCACTGCTGCTTGTTCGTGCCGCACCAAAACGTGGAAAATTTTGTCCAATTTGAACAGGCTATCATAAATCGGCAGCACCGCGCCACCAGGATAGCCAAAAATCACTTCGACACCCTGATCGATCAAGGCTTGCAAAATCAAATCAGCACCAGACTGTTTTGAAGGCGTTGGAGTATGCAACATCATGTGTCTCCGCAATAGAGGGGAGGAAAACCTGCACCAAACTGCGTCAAAAAACAAAATTTTAGAGGAGAAAATCGGAGATACAAAGAAATCGGAGATAATCAGTGGAGCAAATTTCGAGAACGTAGCCGCAGGCAAGCAACGCGACAAGGTAGGCCAACCCCTATCGCTAAATAACGACGACGACCAGCAGGCCGGGAACGACACTTTGCCCAATTTGCTGCATTATCTTCAAAAACGATATCTTTTGGTATAGTTTGGTACATTCCGTTAAGAACCATCCCTAGTTAGCTAATCCCCTGCATTCTGTCAAGAGGGAACCCGATGCATTACGGCTTCCAGTCTTCAGCGAAGCCTTGCAAACCCGATTCGGGCCATGGCACATTGAGTGCTAAGGCATCGATTTGGGCGCGAAGACTAAGAATATCATACCAAAACAGACGCTTTTGCGCGTGATTACGAAACAGATAGGCCGGATGGAACATCGCAAGCACTGGGATGTCAGTTTCGATCAATCCCGGTGCTAGCGATGACCAACTGCCGCGAATACGAGTGATCCCTGATGTGGTACCAAGCATGCTCTGCGCTGCTCTCGCCCCGACCAGTAGAATCAATTTTGGTTGAACCAACGAGATTTGGCGGCACAAAAACGGCAAGCAAGTTGCCACCTCAGTATCGTTGGGGGTGCGATCCGCTGGTGGCCGCCAGTACACCGCATTAGTGATATACAGATTTTCTGTCCGTCTCAGCCCGATGATTTCCAGCGCACGCAACATCAATCGTCCACTGGCACCAACGAACGGCTTACCTCGACGATCCTCATCCGAGCCGGGCCCTTCGCCGATGATCATCACTGCCGGATTGACGACCCCAGCACCAAACACCAATTGACTCGCCGTGGCCTTCAGTGCGCAGCCCTCGAAGGTGGCGACGCTTTCCTCAAGTTCAGTAAGAGTCTGCGCCGCCGCCGCCCGCTCGACAGCTTCAGCACGCGCCCGGCCTAAAGGCACGGCATGCCGTTTTGGTGGCGAGCGATCCGGGGCAACAGGAGCGTTTTGCGGTCTTTGTGCTTTTTTCGCAGTCATAGATGGCGTTGAAGCTGGCGGAAGCGCTGTGGGCTCTGAAGCCTGGGTTTCCTGTGGGCTTGTGCGTTGCGGTTCCAACGTCGCTGGCGGTTGTACGATTGTCGTCAAATAGTCGTGCGGGCACTCTGCCACCGCCGCATCAACGCCAAAGGCGTACTGCAATTCAAGCCACGCCCGATCTTGCGGCGAAAGAATACGCTGGGGATCGGCGCAATGTGTCGGATCTGACCGGGTCTTCATGATTGCCAAAATACCCCCCTCATGCTAAGTCCACAAACATGATTCGTCACCAAACAATATCCTAGTGAAAGTTGTTCCATGAACCAAGAGGAAAATCCGTTGGACGAACCGCGTGAGTCGATGAAGTACGACGTTTTGATCGTTGGCGCTGGGCCTGCAGGCCTCGGTGCAGCAATTAAACTGAAGCGCCTAGCCGAAGAACGCGGCGAGGAGGTCAATGTCTGTGTGTTAGAGAAAGCCGCTGAGCTTGGTGCGCATAATCTTTCGGGCGCAGTGCTGGATCACAAGGCACTGGATGAGTTGATCCCCGATTGGCACGAGCAGGGTGCGCCGGTCAATGCGGCGGTGCACGAAGATCAATTCTTATTCTTGACCAAAAACCGTTCGTTTACCATGCCGACTCCACCGGGAATGCGCAACAAAGGCAATCACATCATCCGCCTTGGCGAGATGGTGGCATGGCTCGGCGAGCAGGCTGAAGCGTTAGGCGTTGAGATTTATCCCGGCTTTGCAGCGGCTGAACCTTTGTTCGATGCTGACGGGCGACTGATGGGGAGTGCCACTGGCGATATGGGGGTCACGCGCGAAGGCGAGGCTGGACCGAATTTTCAGCGCGGCATGGAGCTTCACGCCCCGATCACGCTTTTGGCGGAAGGCTGCCGCGGCTCGCTATCCGGCGTACTGATGGAGCGTTACGATTTGCGCGCCAACAGCGACCCACAAACCTATGCCTTGGGCATGAAAGAGGTTTGGGAGGTCGATCCCGCCAAATCTGAACCCGGCAAGGTCATCCACAGCATCGGTTGGCCACTACCGAGCGATACTTACGGTGGCTCGTTCCTGTATCATCTCAACGATAATCTGGTGGCGTTGGGTTTTGTGGTCGGTCTTGATTATAGAAACCCGCACCTTGATCCATATATGGAGTTCCAGCGTTTCAAACATCACCCGGCGATACAGCCGCTACTCGAAGGCGGACGGCGAATTGCCTACGGTGCACGCGCATTAAACGAAGGCGGCTATCAATCTCTACCTGTCTTAACTTTCCCCGGTGGGGCGTTGATTGGCTGTGCGGCAGGATTTTTGAACGTAGCGCGTATCAAAGGGATTCACAATGCCATGAAATCAGGCATGCTTGCCGCTGAAGCCTACTTCGCAGCCAAAGATGCCGAGCAGCCCGAGTTAGAAAGCTACCCGCAACGTGTCGAGCAATCGTGGATTGGCGAAGAATTGCGCAGCGTGCGCAATATCCGCCCTGGATTCAAGTGGGGATTGTGGGCGGGGCTTGCAAACGCTGCGTTAGATACCTATCTGCTTCGCGGTAAGGCTCCTTGGACGTTGCACCATCACTCCGATCATACCACCCTTCTGCCGGCGCAAAACGCCCCGCGAATCACTTACCCCAAGCCCGATGGGGAAATTAGTTTTGGGCGTCTTGAAAATTTGGCCTTCTCCGGCACCCAACACGAAGCCGATCAGCCGATTCATCTGACCTTGCGCGACAGCACGGTGCCAATCCGATATAATCTAGCGCTGTACGATGCCCCAGAGCAGCGCTACTGCCCCGCAGGAGTGTACGAGATTATCGATGTCAATACTGACACGCCCAAACTCCAAATCAACGCCCAGAACTGCCTGCATTGCAAAACCTGCGATATCAAAGATCCTTTGCAAAATATCCATTGGGTGACACCCGAGGGCGGCGGTGGACCAAGTTATTCGGGCATGTGATGAAGCAACACTTCACCTTGTTCTCTCTGTGCGCCAGCATGGGTCTGGCAGTGGCTCTACTGGGCTGTAGCAATGCCGATGGCGAGCGCACTTCGCAACTCAGCGCTAGGGATTACATGACAGCCGACTTGCTGCGCGAGCAGCAATTTGATGCCGTGTCCGGGCGTTATGGCGACTATCTCATCGCGCGCCATGCCGAGGCGATTGCCGACTATTCCACCGCCGCCGAGATATTGCACCGTCTCTGGCGCACCGCACCAGACAATGGCCTGCTTGGCTACAGTGCAGTCAACAATGCCATGCTGATGGGTCGTCACGAAATGGCGATAGAAATTGCAGGTACTTTACGCAGCAGAGCAGTGCCACCCGCAAACCCGAACGATCAGAACGCGGTGGCCGTGGTGTTGGCGCTTGAGCACTTAAAAGCCGGGCGTTACACTGCCGCGATCCGCGAAGCGCAAACCGCAATGGTTGATGTCGGGATTGTGCAATACATCAAGCCACTGATCATTGCCTGGGCGCAGGTCGGGATGGGAGACTTTGACAAGGGCCGACGCACCCTAGAAGAGCAGATGAACCACAGCGTGATGCGCAATATCTTCTGGCTGAATCAAGTCTATATCGACATTCATTGTGGCGACTACACTTTTGCGGCGCGGCACCTGAAGGAATTAATCAACAGCCTCGACAATCCGCCGGATCCGCTCATCGAACTGTACGCCAAATTGCTGCTCTGGAGCGACGGTGAAGTCGCGGCGCAAGTCTATCTGCGGACTCTGCCGCCCTCAAACAAGCGCGATCTCCTCGTCAAGAGTCTGCGCGAAGCTAACCCACCAAGTGTTTCAGCGCTGAAGTTAAACCGCGCCGAATATGGTTTTGCCGAGGGTCTGAACGAGTTGAACAAACTGTTGCGCCACGAAGCACCAGCCCTGGGGTTGTTCTACGCCCGCACCGCCACCTACCTTGAACCAAGTAATCAGCCTGCTCTGTTGATCATCGGCGATATTCTGTTTGATCTTGAACGTTATGACGAGGCACTGTTCGCCCTTGACAAGATTAGCGACCCTGCGTCGATGGTGTATCGCGATGCCATCACCCTCGCCGCAGAAACCGAACGGCGCATGGGCAAAACACGCCAAGCCATCGAGCGGATCAAGCGCGCGATTGAGCAGTTTCCCGAGGACACTGATCTGCTGTTCGAACTTGGGCAGATTTACCAGTACGAAGAAGATTACAAAAGTGCTATCGCCGTCTACACCCGCGCCATTACTGCACGTCCGATTCTACGCCCCAACTGGTCGGACTATTATTTCCGTGGCATCGCCTACGAGCGCACCGATCAATGGCCAAACGCCGAGAAAGACTTTTTGCGCGCGTTGGAAATTGATGCCGACAGCCCATACGTGCTAAACTATTTGGGCTATAGCTGGATCGATCAGCGCAAACACATCAACCGCGCCCTAAAAATGCTGAAGCGTGCCGTGGCTCTGGACCCCGACAACGCTTTTATCATCGATAGCTACGGCTGGGCATTGTATCGGACCGAGCAGTTCGAAGAAGCCGCCATCCATCTTGAGCGCGCCGTGAATATGGAGCCTTCTGAAGCGGTAATCAACGATCATCTCGGCGATGTCTATTGGCATCTTGGGCGCACTATCGAGGCGCATTACCAGTGGCAGCGTGCGCTGACGCTAGAGCTTGAGAGTCTTGAAGTTCAGGCCGAAATCGAAGAAAAAATCGTTGGCAGCCGCGTCCCCCAACCCTAGAGAACTCAATGTTCGTAAATTGGGCTGATGGAACTGTACACCCCCGCCAAGATCAACCTTTCCCTCGCCGTGCTTGGTCGTCGCCCTGATGGTTACCACGCACTCGACAGTCTGGTGGGGTTCATCGATTTTTACGATCAACTCCGCCTCACACCGAGCACCGCACCGTCGCGCCTAACGGTTCAAGGCGTAACCCCAATCGGCGACCCCAACGACAATCTTGTCATGAAAGCCTTACGTGCACTGCACCCCTTCGGAGTTCCTAACCATGAAATTCATCTAACCAAGGCCATCTTCGTCGGTGCCGGGCTTGGTGGCGGTTCGGCGAATGCTGCTGGAGTGCTGCGCGCCTTAGAGGATACGCTCACAGGCGCGCAAATGCATAATGTCGCCCTAAATCTCGGCGCCGATGTCCCGGTGTGTTTCTACGGCAAGCCCGCGCGCATAAGCGGTATCGGCGAGATTGTTACTCCCATCGCGGATTTTCCCGTGAGGCATCTGGTGTTGATCGCACCCAAAATGGCTCTTGCAACGCGAGAAGTTTGCAAGCGAGTAAAATTCACCTCTGCACAGCCGCGATCTTCTCGCGCCGATCCGAACAATCCTGCAACTTGGCGCAACGATCTTGAAGCTGCTGCCTGTGGACTCTGCCCGCCGCTTGTGCCGATACTGAAGTCTCTGCGCACCCTACCTGAAGCAGTATATAGTGGCATGTCCGGCAGTGGCGTGTGCTGTTTCGTCGTTCTGCCTGATCCTGAAGCACAGCACCGCGCCGTGGCACAATTACGAGTCTACCACCCCGACTGCCGAGTGCGGGCAGCAAAGCTGTTGGGAACAAACGATGCCTGAACGCTTTTTTGCCGAGACCCACCTCGATGTCGTAACTGAAAATCCTCGAGGCAGTCCAGTGCGATTTGCCCTAAGTTCAGGCGAACGGCTTTGTGTTCGCGGCAACAACGGCTCGGGCAAGACCACCTTACTGTCCGCGCTAGCAGGACAGCCCAGCAACCCCAACCACCCCCCGATGCTGCGCCGCTACAATACGCGTAGCATTGTTGGGCAGGATAGCGAATTTCAGGCCGCTATACACTGGCTTGGGCATCGCCCGGGGCTGGGACAGGCACTCAGCATCGCCGAAGAATGGCGCTTCTGGTACGCCATGTTGGCGACACACACCCCGAACGCGCCGTGTCCGCTCGCAAAAATTGCCGGTCATGTCGAACTTGATCGCCCACTCGATCAAGCCGTGGAAACCTTATCGGTTGGCGAAAAACAAAAAGTTGCCCTCGCCCGGCTATTTTTAGCCCCTCGAGCAATCTGGCTGCTCGATGAACCCGACAGCCACCTTGATACGGCAAGCAGGAACACCCTTGCGGGTTGGATGGCCACGCATTGCGCCGAAGGAGGCTTGATCGTCGACTGTAGCCACTGCACACCAAGTGGCGGCACCACGCTGTGGCTGGATGCCAAGGAATAGCCGATGCGCTGGTTCTTGACCCTATTGCACTACGAATGCTTGCTAGTGCTGCGTTCAGCCAAGGATATTGCCTTGATGCTGGGTTTTGGTTTAATCGCCCTGTCGCTCATGGCCATCACTGCCGATCCAGCCTGGCTGAGCGCTGCCGCCCCGGGCATGATCTGGACGGTGGTGCTATTCAGCGTACTGTTAATGATCGAGCGAATCTTTCAACATGACCGCGATAGTGGCCGCCTCGACCTGCTGCTCAGCCAACCGGTCCCAGCTTGGATCATCGTACTCGCCAAAGCTCTTGGCTTTTGGTTTCAGGCAGGGTTGCCCTTGATCCTCGCCGCCCCAATGGCCAGCCTGCTGATGCAATTGCCCCTCCAAATCCTACCCGATTTGCTGATTAGCCTGATCCTCGGCACCCCCACCCTGTGCCTGCTCGCCACCATCGGCGCAGCCTTGACCCTTGGTGCACGGCAACCCACTCTGCTGGTGATGGTGCTGGTGATGCCTCTGCTCATCCCCGTGCTGATCTTTGGCGCCCTCGCCCTCGAACGCAGCCTGATCGGCTATAGCGTCCTCGGCGATTATCTCTGGTTGGGAGTCAGTCTGTGCCTCGCGCTGGCTTGCATCCCGCTCGGAGCTGTGGCAATCAACCGTAACACCACACTTCCACCCGATCCCAACTGATCCTGATGCCTCACCCTGCCAACACCTCCGCGCCCATCGGATGGCCTCTACAGCTTGAAAACATCAACCTACGCCTCGGCACGCGCACAGTGCTGATCGACCTTAACGCTACCCTAAACCCGTGCGGACGCACTGTAATCCTAGGCCCAAATGGCGCTGGAAAAACCGCACTATTACGCCT
>JABSOH010000069.1 GCA_013216065.1 Alphaproteobacteria bacterium | reverse complement strand
CGTGCCCAGAGCAGACCGCAGTCGTGGAGGTCGTCCCGCTCATGTTTTGATGTTCAAAATCCTGATTTTATGTATGGCTTGTCCGATGAGCAGACCGAGTTTTTCATCCGCTTGAACTGGATGCGGTTTCCCGGATTGAACTGTTCCAGGCCTGTGCCGGACAAAACGCGATTTTGCCGAAATTCTGACCAAGGCAGACGAGGTTTTGTTTTCCCGTCGGCCTTGCACGAACAGGGCTTTCTCGCCCTAAAAGGGCAATTGGTCGATGCCGTCGGAACTCTCCGCCAGCATAACAACGAAGAAGAAAAGGAAGCGATCAAGTCGGGCAAAACGTCCGATTTGGCCCAACAAAGCCAAAGCTGCTCAATAAGGATACCGATGCCCGCTGGACAGTCAAAACAGTGAGCGAATGATCGAAAGTCAGGGCCTTCACCCGTTTGCCCACCTCAAAGGTCCGATGAACCTCTTCGTGAGAACCGGAGCGGGCAAAAACACACATCGGGCGGGGCAAATCTCGCCTGAAATATGAGGTGTTTGGTCTATTGGCGAAAAAAGAAAGCTATGGCAAAGCACGAAGGGATCCATCCGGGCATTCCCGCCCGGATGAAGTTCCAGAGACAATCTCACACACAAAAAGCATTTTCTATTCAAGGTCTCATCAATTTTAGGTTCTCGGGGGTGTCCATCTTCCAGAGATTTGAGGCGGCGCATATCCGAAGTCCCCGCCATACCCTGGCTTTCAGCTTGTCAAAGCTCGACGGGCTGATGCCGTGCTTGCGACAGCGGGGTTGCATTCAACTTCTGCCGCACTTGCAGCCAATGCAGCATGTGTTGATCCATCAACTCCACAAACCTTGGCCCATGGTTGGGCACAAAGAAATGCATCATTTCGTGAAGGATAATGTATTCCAGACACTCAGGCGCTTTTTTTGCGAGTTCAAGGTTTACCCGGACGTTCCGTGCTGATGGGTTACAACTTCCCCACTTGGTTTTCATTTTTTGAATGAACAACTGATTTACTCTAACTTCCAACCTCTGTTCCCACAGTAAGATCAGTTCCAAAGCTTTCGCACGAAGGGAAGTGCGGTAGTAGTCATCCATGAGAGCACGAAGCTTTTCCTGAGATAGAGAGTCGGTCGATGTAATCACGATCTTCTTGTGCGTTACCGCAATCTGCGATCTGCCCTTGGAAGTTCGCAATTCAAGAAGATACCGTTTACCCCAAAGGTAATGGCTTTCACGCTCCAGAAATTCACGCGACGCTTCCCTTTCCTGAGAAATAAGCCTTTTCTGTTGCGCTTTAATCCAATCCAGCTTTGAAATCGCAAAAACACGCACAGTATCAAGATTCATGCGTTCAGGTGCGGAAATGCGAACATGTCCCGTCGGCGGATAAACGCTCAGATGGACATTCTTGATATCCTTGAATTGGACATCGACCAAAATATCCCCAAGCGCAAGCCGCATAGTCATCAATACTCCTGATTCGCTTTGAGGATAGAAAAGACCTTATCGACCTGCGCCTCGTCGCCAAGAAGCTTAAAAAGTTCTGCCTGAATCATTCGCTCCTTGGCTTGTACACCGCGCCAACCATGCGGTCTGACGGCCTTGACTTTGGTGTCAATTCTCAAGGCCAACTCTTCGTCTTGATCCAGGTTATTGTAGAGTGCGCGCTTACCAAGTGTATCCAGACGCTCAGGCGCGTCGTCCGGTTGACCGGCCTCCACCTTATGAGCAATTTCAGCAATACGTTTCAAATATCCCTCGTACTCGATCGCCTTGGCCTTTCGATCAGCGATAATCTCGTCCAACAGTGCCGAGATTTTTTCGTAATAGGCCGGATCATTCAGATGCTCCTTGATAATCTTGCTACGGACATTGTTTCCAATCGTCTCGGCAATGGCGTCCTTGTTGCCCTTCAGGCAGCCCAATTGTGAGGCAATAACATCAGTAATGCCGATTTTCACAATCAGCTCAACCAGGCTCAGATTGTCGAACGATGATATTTCCCTTGATTCATCGGCCTCAATGTAGGTGTCAATGAGGTGGCGCATGTCCGCCTCATAAGCCTTTAAGTCCAGCGTTTCCCCACTGGCCTTCTTGATGATTTCCCGCACATTGATGTAGTGCTCGACCTGCCCCTTGATCCGGGCGATATCCGTTATCGAATATCCTGCGGCATCCGTCTCACCAGCGATATTCCCGTATGCACGCATCAGGGATGCCGTCGCCTTGTAGAGCGCCGAACGTAGAGTCCCCCGCTCTTGAAGGTCTTCCGGTATCTCGGCGTTGCCACAGAAATAATGGATATGCTCAAGCTCGCCCTTGGGCGGCTCAACTGGTTCGCAAAGCAGCGCAAGAGACTCCAGGATGTTGTCCAGTCGTTCCTTGCCCTTCTTCAGACGGTCTTTGCAGCAAGACGTTGGGATCGGACCCGCCTGCGGTATCGTCGAGTTCTTCCGACGAATAGACTGCAATGGCGTTTTCAACCTTTTTGAACAAATCCTTGTAATCAACGATGTAGCCAAAATCCTTGTCATCTCCATCAAGACGATTTGTCCGGCAAATTGCCTGGAATAGACCATGATCCTGCATGGACTTGTCGATATAGAGATAGGTGCAGGGCGGCGCGTCAAAGCCGGTCAGTAGCTTGTCCACTACAATTAGCAGCCTCATGTTCACCGGTTCTTTGGAGAACAGATCCTTGGCCCATTCCTCATAGGTTTCGGTCTTGATCATGTCAGGCTTGGCGTCAACGTTCTTCAGAAGCCCCGTATAGGTATTGTAAATGACCTGCTTGTCCGTCTCCGAATTCGCCCCAGTATCTTCTTTAGTGACGTCCTGAGCGTTCGGGTTATACGACGTGATGAGGGCACACTTCCCCCTGAAAGGCGTCTTCTGGAAGAGCGCATAATATTTACATGCCTCAAAAATATTGGATGTAACAAGGATGGCATTACCTCGCTCGCTGGACAGGCGCGGCTTGACGCTAAAGTCGAAAATGATGTCGATGACCAATCGATCCATGCGGGAGCGAGAGCTGAGTACGTTTTGCATCGTGCCCCATTTCTGCTTTAGTTTATTCCGCTGCCAATTGTTCAGGCCTTTTGTTTTGGCCTCGAACCACTGATCGATCTTATCCTCGGACCCAAGGCGCTGGTCGATATCCCGCGCCTCATAGATCAGATCGAGGACGACCTCATCTTCAACGGCTTCGCTGAACTTATAGGTGTGAATGTACCCGCCGAAGACCTCCCTACTGGTCTGTTTGTCTTTTTTAAGTAGCGGTGTACCGGTAAAGCCCACGAAGATCGCATTCGGCATGATCGCTTTCATGGCCCGGTGCAAATTGCCGCTTTGGGTGCGGTGGCATTCATCGACAAACACAAATAGCTCGCCCACGGTTTTGCTGGGTTGGGACTCCAACTCCCTGATGAAGGCATCAAAATCATCGACGCCCTGACGCCTGAATTTGTATACCAGAGAACACAGCAGGCGCGGTGTCGGCTGGGCGAGCTGCTCCATCAAATCCCGACCGCTACTCGTCCGTTTGATGGGCTCACCCGCATCGGTAAACACGCGCTCGATCTGCTTATCAAGCTCATTCCGGTCAGTGATGATTGCTACGCGAGCGTTGGGATTGTTCTCCAAAATCCACTTGGCCAGCAGCACCATGACGATGCTTTTACCGGAGCCTTGCGAGTGCCAGATGATCCCGCTCTTGCGTTGACGGATATATTCCTGAGCGGCCTTGACTCCGAAGTACTGATGCACGCGGGGAAGTTTCTTCACACCGCCGTCGAAAAGCACGAAATCGTACATCAATTCGATCAATCGGGGCTTGGCGCAAATCTTTTTCAGATACTTGTCGAGCTTGACGTCCTCATTGTCGTCCTCGTCTTCCTTCCATTTCAGGAAGAATTTTTCCTCGGTTCCGATGGCGCCGTACAGGAGCCCTTCGGAGTCATTCCCTGCGAAAACGAATTGGATTGTACTGAAGAACCATTCGTTAAATTCGGGCTTCTGGTTGGACAGGTTTTGCCGGATTCCATCGCCAATCGATACACGGCTGTTTTTAATCTCCAAAACCCAACGGCAATCCCGTTCACATACAATACTATGTCTGGGCGACGCTCCTGCCCGACTTTGAGAGTCACTTCCTCGGCTAGGGCAAAATGGTTGTTCTCGGGCTGTGCCCAGTCGATCAGGTGGACGGTATCAGTGGGCTTACTCGCTTCAATTTTCACATCTACACCATACCGCATCAGCCCATAGACGGTTTGATTGTTTCCATACAGGCTGCGGCTGGAATTGGTTGCCTCCACCTGCAACCGATGAAGGGCTACGCTGATCTGTGCGTCCGAATAGCCACGACCTTCTAGGTACTTGGTCAGAAGGCTTTCCTCGATGTTGCTATTGCCGTTCCGAACCGACCAGTCGCCAAGGTAGGAATAGCCTAGTACATTTTGGAAAAGCTTTATTATTCGGCGTTGTGTTTCACGCTCAGGTTTGCCTATATCGCTCACTAGGCTGCCTTTCCTTCGCCAAGAATCGCATCTCGAACATATTCTTTGAAGCTATTGATGTCGATGAAACATCGATAGCCCGCCTGACTAGCGATAGCGATAACTTCCTTACCTTCATTCAAGAGAACAACAACGGGTTGGGTCAACTCTTCCTGAATGCCATTCGGCCAGACCAAATCAAAAACCGCCACTTGAGAGCCTGTAACTGGATCAGCAAAATCAAATCTGAATTCACCGTGCGGCAATTGATTTTCTGACATCCATTCATTCAGAGCCAATAGCTGTGTTTCTTCCTCTTCATCACTGACCCCACCGATTATGCTGGAAAGACCAGAAGACACTGAAGCCGTTTTGTCAAGCCAATGGGTTTCATCATGCATAAGTTCTCTCATCCGCTTATTAACCTCATCGGCGAGCAGAGCCTTCCGAGCTTCCAAAAATGCTTCAAAATTCTCGATTTTCCACAATTCCTGATCTTGAGGAATCCATTGCGACGCCAGACATCCCGGATGTGCTTCTTCCACTCTCGGGAAATAGATCTCTGGGAGTGTGTCGCTGATATTGAGGTTGGTGTTTTTTGTCAGAAAACAAAAATTCGCCAGAGCATTCACCCTGGTTTTGTCAAAACCTTTTTTGTACAATTTGGCCTTTGGAAAGATATGGTGGGATTCCAACTTACTCATTTTGCCGAGCATGTTTGCCTTCAAGGGGAGGCCATTGCCCCAGTCCTGAGCTTCACCCATACGTGAGATAAGATAGAGCATGGGATAAAATCGTGCTCCAAGGCCCCACCCCGTAAAGTGATTTGGTTCAACACGAAAATCTCCATGCCACAGCCAAAGTTGCTGCAATAATTTTTCCAAGCCACCATCATCACCTTCAAGAGCTGATAGGTCTTGATCGACAGTTGATTCAGTTGATGCGGAATACCGACCCCACATCCCCGCCTGAGCAAACCAGAACAGCAATTTGTCGCACTCTTTTGCATTAAGCTTTCCACCCTTCTGATCTAAGTATCGCACCATAACTGGAACGGCAAACCGTCAGAAAAATACACGATCATGATCAAGTCCTAACCGAGCACCAATAATGTTCAGCAAATCTCCGATGAATTTAGTCGCCCTTTTCAGTCCATCTTGGATTTCATCTGCTGAACGATCATGCAGGTACTGGAATTTGGCTTCACCCGTCAGAACTGTGCTCACCGAGCGCAATAGCCAATCGAGATTGAAGGAATAACCCTGGCCTTCCCAATCCTTCAATTTTGCTTTCATTTTCTCCCGGGCATCGGGCCAGTCAGCACAAATTTTTGCTAAGGCCAAATCGCCTTTCGAGAGTTTCGTACCGCCACTATTGACCCGGTTAAATATATCAATGACGACATCCAAGTTTTTGTCTTTACCACTTACTTCCTCGATATGAAGCTCAATATCCATAATGCCGAGTACTCTTGAGATACGGACCGAATATTTTACCGCTTTGGTGCCAATTTCAAGATTTTGCGCTAGCTCTTCAACGAGCATTTCATGCCCTGCTTGCCCCTTACTAATGAGCGCAGAAACATCTATCCAAAGCGGGTCGCCACGCATTTTGACAGGCTGGTAAAATTCAAATGTTTCTATGTCCAAATTGAAACGCAACCCTGTAAAAGCTTGCTCATTACCGTCGAAGAAACTAGGGGGATTGCCACGAGCAACACCGTAAAGCGAGGTCATTCTTTGCTGACCATCAAGCAGCAATTTCACAACGCCGGGTGCAAGCGAACCTTCGCCTCGGTGGGATACCGTACGAGACTCCGTCACCCATACCAGCAATCCGCCAATGGGATGACGTTGGTAAAGCGACAAAAATAATCTGCGTACTTGATCCCGGTTCCAAACGTAGCCGCGCTGAAATTCAGGCAAAGCTATATGACCATTATCGATATAGTCAAGAATAGTCGAAATTTTCATACCAACCTTATCCTTCCAGTAAGTAACTCCTGCATCATGCCTTGTTTGATTTGGCGAGCCTTGGAGAGCTTAGCTTCTAACGCAGTGACATCAGCGTCCATATCAGAGAGGATTGAAGTAATTGCCTCTTGCTCAGCTATTTGAGGAAGCTGAACTTCAAAATTTTGCACCACATTCCAGTCGGAGCGTGGCATGTGAGTCCCATACGCTGTGCTAGCCACGTCAATAAAGTTATCGGTGGTTAGAATCTGAAATAAAAACTTTGATGACAACAAATCATCATATGCAACGAACGCCCAAATCTCTGTAGAACAAATACCCGAGCGATCAGTAGCCCAATACTTACGTAGGTACGCCCGAAGTTTGCCAAAAAGGACATCGCCACACTTAAAAATCGTTTTTATTGATGATTCCGCACTTGTGCTTGTGAAGCCGTTGAGCCTGCCAGTTCCTTGTCCAATGTGTTCAAGCTCAACGCAAAATTCATGTGAGCATGATCGGCTAGGATCAACACGATTTTTGCGCAAGAAGGTGATTTTTCCAAGACGTCGTATTTCCCACTTACCCTCAACCCCCGGCAGACGGTGCTTGCCAGTGAGGAGTTCCTGCATTGCGCCTTGCTTAATCAGGCGCTTCTTGGCAATAAGTTTTTCCAACCCTTCAATTAGCGCACCCGCATCGCTCAACGCCTCTGCAATGGCTTGTTGCTCGGCAAGGGTAGGAGGGACAGAAATACTCATTCCCGAGAGTGTGCCTTTAAGAATATATGGCATGTTTCCGGCGTTCACTTCCGTACAAATACGATCCTGAATGCCACGTTCAAGCTGTTGCTTCAAATATATAGTCTCAACAGAAAAATCTTTTAATACATAGGTTCGTTGGTAAGCATTAAATTTACCAGTATAGTGATGGATATAACCTACATTGCCGTTCCCTGAAACCAGCAGGGCATCCGCATCGAAAGCAAAAGTATCAATGCGATATACCTTACGTGCGCATGTGAAGAATGGATAATCGCCGTCGTGACGCATTGCATTTGCATCAAGTTTCCCCGTGGTTATTGTTCCAGCAATAGAACCAAGTTTCGAGCAAAGCCAATCTGACGGAATTAGACCTACTTCAGTATGCTTAAAGGTTCCAGAAACAGGGTTGTTGAAATATCGAGAACGCGCCTTCATCACCATGCAAACCCCATCTTCTTGAGATGACCGTTCACCTTTGCTTCAAGCGCTACAACATCAGCGATCAAATCGGGCATCCGCATCTCATAGCGCTCTGCAAGAGTGCGGACACGCTGTGTCAGGGCTTGGCTGATCCGATCCATCTCGTTATGGATGAGCGTATCGATTGATGCTAGCCATTTATCCTCCACCACCAGCGTCTTGATCTCGGATTCGGTTAATGTGGGATATTTCTCATAAGCTGCCTTATTCAGCATAGTCTTTGCCTCTTTAATATCCGCCTTCAGTTTCACTTGACGCTCGATCAGTTGCAGGAACTCCATGACAACCTTTAGGTCAGTGTAAACGACCTTCTCAGGTTCACTGTTCACGGCCTGAAAAATACGACAAGAGGCTTTTTTCAAAAGGTTCTTACTCTGTTTCTTCGATCCAGCCGTTGCCCACGCTGTTTCCATATAGTCATTCAGTGTCACCCGCTTCTCTACCGTCAGATCAGCGGCAAGAGCGATTCTCACATTCGCTTGCGTGATCCGGCCCTTTGCGTTCTCGCAAGCTTTCAACGCATCGGTTTCTGAGATCTCTGCTATCCGGGTTGCAAGTCTATCTTGGTCTTGGAGAAGAGTACGATACTGCCCGAATGTCTCCGGTTGTTCGGGCTCCCAGACCAGCTCTAGTGCCTCGTCCCGGGCAATCTCGGCTTCCCTCTTGTTTCCGACTGCTGAAAGTATACCCTCATCCGTCCCATGTTCTTCTTCAAGATCAGCCTTCTCGGCCTCAACCGTCTCCAACTCAGAGCCCAAGCGATCAATCCCATCTTGCCCAGCCGCAAAGTATCGGGCGACAATCAGTGCTTTGGGGATCAGGTCGCAGGCCCAACCTTTGTCCTTCTTCTTCCCCCCTCTTGTCCTTTTCGATGATGCAAGTTTCACCACAAAAGAGACAATGCTCTTTCCAGATAAACGTATTACCATCTGATGATCGACGAGTTATCTTTTCTGGTGGTTCTATCTGCAATTGCTCCCTCTTCACTCTTTTCAAGTATTTCTCTATATGGAAATCTGAAGTATATCTAGATACGCAAGCATCATGGGTTTTTAAGATGACTGAAGTGGTTGATGGTAGTTTCTGTAGCCTCATATGCAAATCATCGTTCCTCTTCCTGCTTTTCTCCTTGATGGTATTCAATTGATTGACACTTATTGGCTTCAAATTCTCATTATTACCCACACAATTGCAATGCACACTATTGTGAAATAAGCAGCAATATGACTCCATGATAACAATGAGA